>JBEAVK010000237.1:0-24443 GCA_041160955.1 Bacteroidota bacterium | reverse complement strand
CTTATAAAAAGTGCAGTGCACCGTAATATTAAATTTAATATCACGGTGCGCTGCACCTTCAACCTTGATTTCGCCGATTTTTTGCTACAAATATACAGTGCGCTGCACCTAAAATTTTTATGAAAAGCCTTACAATTAATGATGTCCAAGTACTTATTACCGAATCATTAATTTTTGAGTGACTTGTGTACCATTTTCGACCCTTATAGTTACAAAGTACAAACCAGATACAATGCCTTGTAATGGAACACGAACTGAAGTGGTATTTAATGACAGCGAGGAGCGCACATTCTGGCCAGTAATGCTGTATATATCGTATTGCCAGTTTCCGATATTTTCAGGGCAGGTAATCAATACTTCATCCGTTGCAGGATTTGGAGCGATACGAACGCCATCGAGGGCATTGGGAGTCTGCGTGCTCGAAGCACCTTCTAGGCCAAGTACAAATAAGCCATTCTGCATATCACCCGCAATAATAGTACCGGAAGGTAGCCAAGGATAACTGCCCCAATTGCCACGGTAGCCGTTATAAATCGTATTTTGTGGGTGGGTATCATAGACATATTTCAATACTGGCGTGGTGGGCTCAGTTATGTCATACACCAATAAACCATCTTCGTATTGAGAATTGTAGAGCAAATTATCTTTTACATATACATTGTGTGGAATCGCCTCTGTGCCACCTACAACCAAATTATCCAAGAAACCATTGCCAAGTAGTTCAATTTCTCCGGTAGTTGTCAATTTTGTCATATCCACAACTTGAATTGGGCGGCCTCTGGGTATTTCCTCGGTATAATAGGCGTATCTGCCACTTATATCTGTCCATGAATTGTGGTTATAACCTCCAGTAGAAACGGAAGCAATCACCTTTGGGTTTAAAATATCCGTTTTAAAATCATACACATAAAACCCGTTGTAACCAGACGAAGCAAAAAGCGTATCGTTACGCACATACGAATCGTGGAGATACCCGCCAGTTAGGGCTGGAATTTTGGTAATCAATTGTGGTAGATCGGGGTTTTGAGCAACCGAAAGTATCGTCATACCATTACCCGAAGAGCCCCCATTGAGGTAAATATGACCCGAAACCGAATCCAGAGTGATGGTATGTGCACGATTGAACAAAGCGGTGCTAGAATAGGTTTCTATAATGGTATCGGGTGCTTGTGAAAAATCATAAATGGTTAAACCTTCATCAACACCATCTGATACCGCATATAATCTGTTCTTATACGATTTGAATTCGCGCCAAACGGTAGTACCCGGACGTGCATACTTCTTGCGCAAAAAGGTATTGCTCGGATCTGTCACATCAAAAATGAGTATATGAGCGGCACCGCCCAAAATGGCATATTCGCGGCCATTTACAGCCATACCCCAGCAACCACTGTACCGCACATTAAGGTTGCCCGGTGAGGCCGTTGGCAAGGTAGGGTCGTCCCAAGTGGCATAAAATTTCATTTGTGTTTGAGCCTCAGCGCAAAATGATGTGAGCAACAAAAAGAAGAAAAGGATAAAATTTTTAGTCATGGAAATAGTTTTTGTGTGTGTATTAAGTACTTGGACATAATTAATTATACTTTTGCGGGCAACCGCAAATCAATTATCAAAGTCAATGAAAATAATTGAATCAATCCATTAAGATATGCAAAGGAACATTATTTTTACTTTATCTCTTATTATTTTGGCGACAACTGTCGCTTTTTCGCAAAAATACAGCAATGAATTCCTCGCCATAGGCGTAGGAGCACGAGCGCATGGTATGTCGGGGGCACAAACTGCGCTTACCGACGATATCACTGCTGCGTATTGGAATCCTGCAGGTTTGTCGCAAATAAAAGCACCTTTCCAAATTGGCTTAATGCACGCCGAATGGTTTGTGGGCGTAGCACAATACGACTATTTGAGTTTTGGCAAGCAATTAGATGCCGAAAAAGGGTCTTATTTGGCTTTTTCCCTTATTCGTTTGGGCGTGGATAATATTCCTTACACCATTAATTTGGTGAATGCCGATGGCACTGTTAACTACGATAATGTTACCTCTTTTTCATCAGCAGATTACGCCATGATGGGTAGTTATGGGCGCAAATTAAAAAATCCGGCTTTGTCCATTGGAGGCACTGCAAAGGTAGTGCGCCGCGTGATTGGTACTTTTGGTAATTCGTGGGGTTTTGGTGCTGATTTTGGGATGCAATACCGCAAAAAAAACCTGATGTTAGGACTTATGGCTCGCGATATTACAACGACATTTAATGCTTGGCGGTTTAGTTTGACCGATCAAGAGAAAAAAGTATTTGCCAGCACTAATAATGAGATACCAGTGAGCAATACCGAAATTACACGTCCTCGCATAGAATTAGGTGGTGCTTACAAGATCAAAATGGGCACTAAGACAACCCTTACGCCGGCACTAGATATGGTATTTACCACCGATGGACAGCGCAATGTACTGGTGAGCAGTAAATCATTCAATATGGATCCCCGATTTGGGATGGAGGCCAATTATAACGAATTTGTTCAGTTGCGCCTTGGTGCGGGTAATTTTCAACGGGTAAAAGAAGATTTTGACCCAACCAAAAAACGACTCACTTTTCAGCCTAATTTTGGTGTGGGACTATCGCTTGGGCGTTTCCAGGTTGATTATGCGCTTACCGATATCGGTAATGTATCACAGGTGCAATACTCGCATATTTTTTCTTTACGATTCAATTTGAAAGCGCCAAAGGCTTAATTTAACTTTTATTCTATATCCGAAGGATTTACGCCAAAAAATGCTTTAAATCGTTCTCTGAAATATTTAAGATCTTGAAAACCAACCATATACGTAACCTCGGAAATGGTGTATTGACGAGAGCGCAGTAATATCGCTGCTTGCTTGAGGCGTATCGCTCGGATAAAATCTACTGGTGTGCTATCGGTAAGTGCTTTGATTTTACGATAGACTTGCTTTCGGTTCATCAGTAATTTACGGGCAAGATCATCCACAGAGAATTCGGAATTAGCGATATGCTCTTCTACAATTTCCGTCACTTTAGCCAAAAACTGCTGATCTAAATCTGGATAAGACACTTCATTGGGCGCATTATCAAAGCGTTGAAAGTCTTTGGCATACCGTTCGCGCAGGTTTTTCCTACTTGCTATCAAATTACGGATACGCAACTGTAACAAATTGAAATTGAATGGTTTAGTGATATAATCGTCGGCACCTGATTCTAGTCCGTCCATTTTAAAGATAAGCGCAGTCCGTGCCGTTAGGAGTATAATTGGGATATGGGAGGTTTCAATTTGGGTTTTTACCTGTCGGGTAAGTTGTATGCCATCCATACCGGGCATCGCGATATCGCAAAGGATGAGATCGGGTAAGGAAGTAAGTATAATAGCCAGCCCTTGTGCTGCATTTTCGGCAAGTACTACTTCAAATTCTTTTGATAAATGAGTAGATAAATATTGTCGAATATCAGCATTGTCTTCAATAATGAGTATTGTATTTTTATTTGTTTCGGTGGCGGTATTTTCTGGAATTTGCTGATTATATGGGCCTTTATCCGCGTCTAAACTAGAAAAATTTGTGGATAACTCCTCGAATAGGCCATTTTGTTCGTGATTGGGGTGGTGTTCAAACCAATCTAGTACGCCTTCATTTTTTGTATTTTGTTTGATTTCATTTTCCGGGAAAGCCGTTTTATCTAAGGGCAGCCAAACGGTAAATACAGCCCCTTGACCGGGCGAACTTTCCACCTCAACATTGCCTTGATGCTGCTCTACGATATACTTTACCAACGAAAGGCCGATACCTGTTCCACTATCTTCCTGGCCAATATGCTCCTCAGCCTGAAAATAACGTTCAAAAATAAAAGGTAATTTTTCTACAGGAATTCCTTTGCCATTATCGGTGATACGTACATAATATTGATTTTTAGTATCGTCTGTACCGATCGCAACAAGCACATTTCCTTCGGGAGGTGTAAATTTGAAAGCATTGGAAAGTAGATTAAAAAACACTTTTTCTAATTGATCGGCATCAAAATAAGCAATAATCGCATGTTCTGGTGGTATAAACTCGAAATGGACACGTCTTTGGTGCGCCAATTCCTTGAAAGAAAGGTAAATTTCTCCAACAAACTGTACGATATTGCCCTCCGATACTTCCATCCGCATGAGGCCGGCCTCTACTTTGCGTATATCGAGCAATTGATTAATCATAGATAATAACCGAACTGCATTGCGGTGCATCATCGAAAATGTAGCTTGCAAGGTATGATCGCCTATTCTGCGCCGGAGCATCTCCTCCAATGGACTAAGAATGAGTGTTAAAGGCGTTTTTAACTCGTGGCTAATATTGGTAAAGAAGATCAGTTTCATTTGATTTACTTCTTCCAGTTTTTCTTTTTCAAGCCGCTCAATCTTAATTTTATTTTCATAATCGGCACGTAAAAACAGCAGACGTAACGCAAGCCAAAACAAGCCCGCTACTGCTAAAAAATAGCATAAATAAGCCCATGTTGAACGCCAAAAAGGGGGCAAAACCCTTATTGGGAGGCTTGCTACATTCGGATTCCAAATCCCATCGGCATTAGCCGCCTTTACCTTAAAAACATAATCACCATTGGGCAAATTGGTATAGTGCGCCAGTCGGTGTGCAGCATCTATATAAATCCAATCGGGATCAAATCCTTCTAGTTTATAAGCAAACTTATTATATGCCGAATAAGAATAGTGGAGTGCCGAAAACTCAAAACTTACCACATTGTCGCGGTATGTCAGTGTAAGAAGGTCTAATTGTGCAATACTTTTTTCTAATAAAAAGCCCTCTTCAGTGGGCTGGCCGGGAACAACTATTTTGTTAAATAACCTTAGCCCTGTAATTACTGGCGGCGGCGGTGTTGTATCGATCAGGATTTCTTTGGGTTTAAAATAGGTAATCCCTGAATTACCTCCGAAAAGCAATATTCCCGTGCTCATTTTCAGTGCTGTATTGCTGTTAAATGAGCGTTCACGCAGACCATTCCTATTCATATAGAAGACCGAATTATCTTCTTGACCAAACACAACGCCTTTTTCTGAACTCAACCAATACTGCCCGTTTTCTGTAGGTATTACAGCCTCCAAATGCGCAGACATCGTAAAATCTTCTGAAATAAGTGGTTCAAACGTATTTTGATTATTTCGTTTAAAGTAAAATCCATTTTCTGAAGTTGCCCAAAGATTGCCATCGGTATCGGTAATTAAGGATGTCATAAAATCCACATTTATTTTGTCATCCCCGCTGCCATCTTGGTGCAAATGGCGCACCAAAGTGAGGCTTTTATCTGCCTCCTTGAATAATAATTGGAAAATACCGCCCCCCCTTGTTGCTGCCCAAAGGTAGGTAGTACCCTGCTCCTTAGTTTCTGCTAATGCAACCACCGGTAACATCCGAAAATCTACCAAATGGTCGGTAGTACTGGCAAATTTTAATACAGTATGCCCCTTCAAAGCCGAAGAAGCCGTGCTTACTACATTGTTATTAGACATGGCATCAGGACATAATAGGTTGATACCTGCATCCCAAAAACCTAACCAAATTTTACCATCTTGCCGTAGCAACCCCGACATTACATAATCATTGCCAATGCTTGATGTGGTATTGCCACGTGTGAATAGTTCGGCCTTGCGAATAACGCCACCGCCCGGTGGTACCTCTTTTTCTTTGAACTTAAAAACGCCAGCCCCTTGCGTCAAAACCCATATATTTCCGATATTGTCGGGGAAAACAACAGATATAAAATCGGTGACTGATATTTGATTCGCATCCGATAAAACATAGTGCTTGGCATCGGACCAAATGGGCGCACCATTACGCAATGGTATCCTAAAAATACCACCACTTATGGTACCTACCCAGATATTATTGGCGGTTTGGGACAAATAAGAAATAGACTCATGCGCAGATTGCGGCGAGCGGCGGAGTTGAAACAGGTTGAAATTAGAAAACCGCGGATCTAATTTATTGAGGCCTTTGTTGGTACCTATCCAAATAATTCCACTCCGATCGCAAAATAACGAATACAAATTATTGGATTGTAGCCCTCCTGATTCTGTATCTTTAGCAAAATAACGTTGTAATTCACCCGCTTGATAGTCCATCGCAGTAGGTGGGCCATTGTGTCCTTCTTTAGGTGTTAATAGATTGAGACCATTAAAAGTGGCCACCCAAACAGCATTTTTTACAGGGTAATCACTTTCGCAGATCGCACTAACAAAATTATTGCTTAGGCTATTTTGTTGGTTGGGTTTACACTCGAAATAGCTTATTTTGTCAAGGTGGGGCATTTGATCCGTCATAAAATCGCCTGAAATATCTAACCATTTTAAACCTTGTTTGGTGCCAATCCAGATTGCGGAAGGATGGTTTCGGACTAAAACAATTTCATAGACAAAATTATGGAATTCAATACTTTGCGATGACGCGCCCTTAGGATGCAACAATACCTGCTGAAAATTGAGGGTAGTGGCATTGCCTGCTAACCGATATAACCCATGTGAACCAGCGACCCAAATACACCCATCGGCAGTTTGATTGATAGCATACAAATAAATATTTTCGCTTGGCGCCGGTGTTTTACCGGGCAAAGGGACATCAATATACAGTTGTTGCTGCGGGTCGTAGAGCAGCAGCCCTTCCTCTCCTCCTATCCAATACCGCCCTTTGTTGTCGCGAAAAAAAGAAGTAATATTTTGTGCTTTTAAAGTGTTTTTGGAAGGAAACACCTTTGAAATAGGCTCAAATTGCTCGGTGAGCCGATTGAACCGATACGAACTTGCACTCCTGGTCACCACCCAAATATTTCCATCTACATCCTCAAACAAATCGGTTATTTTACTGCTTTTTAGCCCCGATTCACGCCCAAATTGCTTAAATGTATAGGCATCATAACGCCAAATTCCAGACCATGTAGCAAACCATAAATACCCCTGCCGATCTTGTAGCATGGCATTAACCGTACCTTGGCTAATTTCATACTCTGGCGGCATGGCTTCAAAAATAAAATCATGTTTTTGGCCATAACCCAAAGCATTAAAAAGCATTAAAATGAGTACAATGTACCACCGTCGTATTTTGCTGAATTTGCCCATCGAGGGCAAAAATACTGTAAATTCATGTTAGGAACGAACAGATAATTTTTGATCCGTTTATCGTACCACCGCAATAGGCTTTACAGCAGTTTTATGCGCACTTTTTAGATGTATCCAATATACCCCATTTGCAAGTTCAAATGGTACAGACAAGGCCATATTTTGGATACCAGCCTCCAAATTACCGGTATAGAGGCTTTGTACCAATGCCCCTTCTGCGTTGTACAATAATATTTGAATATTTTCTTGTTGTTCTAATTCAAAACTAAGATTGGCACTTCCGGCACTCACTGGATTCGGCGACACCTCTAAAGTAACAGCCGCTTCCTCTACCACAAATGTACCCACGGGTATGGGCTCTACCAACAGCGCAAGATCCCAGACCAACTCGGGTAACGGCAATTTGAGTACACCGCCATTTACTGTAAACGCCGTTGAAGTAGCCAAATCACCTGTTTGGCAATTGTACCATTTGGCTTGGTAATTCCCCGATTCAATATTGTCTATTTCAAGCATGGCATTGGTAATAGCATTGGGTACGCCGTTGGCCTTAACATTGATATGGTTATAATTAGAATTTAATAACCAAACTGCTAAATGCTTATTATCTGCCGATTTGAGGGCGTAAGCATCCACCACCGATCCAATTCCAGAAAAAGCATAATTACTGATATTCATCCAATCAATACCAATATTATCCACTTTCAAGGTATGCAACCCTTGAGGTACATTAATGGCATAGGATTGATTGGCGGCTGGAATAATATTAAGCACCTCTACCCCATCCAATACGACATATAATTTAGGACTATTGCCCATTTGCGAGCCAGTCAGGATTGTAAATTTACCCGCTTCCGGCATATTTACTTTAAAAACAGGAGGCCGCCGAAACTGAGTATTCCAAGTGGAGCCATACAAAAACTGCCCTAGTTTGGGTGAAGATGGGAAAACGCCGCCAGTGCTGGATATTTGGATAAGGGTATCGCCCAATCCACCCCAACCGAGGGAAGTACCAATATTGAGATCGCCCGGTGCTCCCGAAACAAATGCGGAAATAGTAGGTCGGTAATTTTTTTCATCAAAAGCCACTTCTTTTGCAACCGAGGCAACACCTGTGAAATGGTAATACAGATTGCGCGGATCAAAGTAATTATCCCACCACCAATTCATACCGGTTCCTGTACTGCCACCAAAAAGAGGGCCCCACATATTATTATGGATATGGATTCCATTAGGGTCGAGTGCGCTTAGCCCACTGCCATCGGCACCGAGGCCGTACTCACCGATGAATACTGGTTTATCATATTTCTGAAGGTTTTCGCGTACGCCCGCTGCCAGAATACGTTCCAGATTAGGACTATCAAAATAGTAATGTCTTTGGGTATAATCCATATCCGGGTTATTCCAAAGTGCGTCGTCTTCGGTATCGGGAGACCCAAAACTCGTACTTACTGGCCTGTTCAGATAGTCATTTTGCTTTAGGAAAGCGGCCATTTCGGCGTGCCAATCGACAATATTTGATTTATTTTGGGTAAAATTATCAGTCCAGTTTACCTCGTTAAACAATTCCCAAGTCATAATACTGCGCTGCGCACCCCAACGGGCTAAGATATAGCGCAAGCGGTTTTTATGTAGTGCTTTTGCTTGAGTATTGGTAAAAAAGTCCCAAGTGTTTTGGCAGGGGCCACCATTCACGGCGTTGTAAGGATTTTCCGACCAATTGGGATTGACCTGCGACGAAACCTGACCATGATGGTTGATGCAAAACATGGTATATACCCCTTTTTCGGCGCAATAATCCATGAGCCAATCCAGGTAAAAAGCATTGGATTGTTTGTATTTTTTTAAACCTGCAAAGCCGCTACTATTGTTTTTCCATTCGATCCCCAATCCCCAATGACAGAGCCAAAGCCGCATAAAATTACCATCGGCATCCGACATTTTGGAGATCCATTTCTTATAATCGGTGTATGGATTGCTGGATTGCCAAGCGATATTTTGGCCAATTGGAATATACTGCGTACCATTATCAAACTTAAAATAATTACTTCCACTCATTTGCACAAATCCGTTATTTTGTGGGGCGTTTACGGCAACACAGGCAAATTGCTGGGTCGCAAATGTACCCGTCCCAGAGGCATTGGTACAGGCCACATTGTAAGACCAATTGCCTGTTTGGCGGGGTGAAAAACGGAGATAAAAACCATTGGCCGATGGTAATGCCGATAAAGTACCCGTATTGGTATTCGCAATTTGAAAACCCTCCATATAAAAACCTTCCACAGTGATCTGCTCACCATTGGGCGCGGTAAATACGGCAGTCACTCTAATTTCATCATAGTCATAAGGATTGATAAAACTAGCGTTTACATTTATTTTCGCTTCAAATTTACTGTATTGCTCTATGGTATTCGATACCGATACAACAGATTGAATAACAGGCACTTGTGCAATAATCAAAATGGGCAAAATTTGGACAAAAGCAATAAAAAGACAATTGTATATATTTTTCATAATTTAAGTCTAAAGATACGTTTACTAAGTATTTTGTAAAAAAAAGATTGCTATCTTACGATAGCAATCCCAATTCCAATCTATTCAAATCAAATGTACGTTACTACATTACACTAACTACTTACTATTATTTTTCTTAGGCATTTTGTAGAAATTCCATAAATCAGATTCAAACAACGTATTCGGATGTTGAAAAAATGCCTGAAAATTAGTGGCACTCACACCACCTGGATATGGGACATAATGGTGTTTTTGGTTAAAATTGCGCCATGCACATGCGTAAGCAATACGTCCCAATATGGGTTCAGCAAGCAAATTTTTCAAAAATACATTGGTCCACCAGTCTGGTGTAGGAATACCCTCAAAACCAAACTCCGTGAGTGCTGGTACTTTGCCCCTAGCCTCTGCTGTCTTTACTAATACCGACTGTACTCGCCTAAATTCATCCCAAGTCTGGTCTGAACTATCGTTGGCATAAAAATCGATACCTAACATATCGACCCACTCATCGCCGGGGTAAAAAGCCAGCATTTCTGCCTCAGATTTAAAATTGTACGAAGTGCTGAAGGAGTATAGCACTTGGTGCAATTTTTTTTCGTCGCGCAGGTAAGTAACCGTAAATCGCCAAAGTGCTTTAAAATCATCTGGGGTTACGTGTGTGGCTCCCCACCAAAACCAAGCACCTGTATGTTCGTGAAAGGGCCTAAAAATAACTGGAATCGCATGCTTGTTGAATAGTCCCCCCGATTTAAGATCGCCCACAAAATGGGCAAACCGATCCAAATCCTGCTTATACCGTTCATGTTTGGCACCTCCCGGTAAAATATCTTTAACAGCGGCAGTAGTATCCCAAGCCGAACCAGCAGTATGGTAATTATCCATGTGCCAACTCAGGGTAATTACGCCGCCACGTTCGTACCCTTCCTTGATCCAGTTTTTCATTTGCTTAAAATTCACATTGTCGAGATTTGCGGTAGAATCGTGCTCCAAATTACCCAGTTCCCAGCCATACACAGCAGGGTAATCGCCACAAGTAAAACGAACATCCGACCCTCCTTTGATCTGCTGCCAACCAACACCATAAGCCAAATCATCCTGATGCCCAAACAAGATTTTACTTTCCGCAGCGGCTTTTTGCAAGTTGAGAAATAACGCTTTGGTGCGTTTGGTGGCCAGCGGATCCGCTAGGGTTTGCCCCCATCCAAATATCGGGGAGCATAAGATAAATAAAAGCAAAAATCTCATTTATTAAAAGAAAAATAATTGAATGTAGTGGGACAAAGGCTTATTCCCTATAACCAACAAATTATAAATTATTTTTTAGGGTTTAACTATATTTACAGCAATTGACCGACCCAGAATGGGGCAAATGTTTGTAGCAAAAACATGGGCTGATATGGGATACGCCCCCTTCAGGGTCTAATATATTTTATCCACATTCCGCTATAAACATTTGACCTATTCCAGGTCGGTTATACACTGTAAAATTAGTTTATTTTAATTCAAAACGCACATTATCAATACAAGCATTCACTTTTGAACTACCCGCATTAAATGCCACGCCAAAATCTTCATTGATCGTTGACAGATCGGCAAGTTGTGCAGCACCTGCGTAAAAATCGGTCAAATTGATCGTAACAGTAACCCATCCGCTTGTGACATAAGAGCCTGTTGTAGCCCAAGGTTTCCAGCCGTACCAGTGATCGCCGGAACTACCTTTTAAGCGCCAAGAAAATTCTCCGCCTGTGATCGGCTCCAGTACATTAATATCAAACTTGAGTACGTAATTGGCCACATTTGTACCAATAACTGCCCCAGGGAAATTATTGGATCCATTGCGCCAAAACAAGCCAGTCCAACCGTTACAATCTTTATTAACACGGTGGTATTTGGTGCCATCCAAAGAAAGTGCCGGGTCGTTTTCGGGAGCACCTGCATCGCCCCACCATGCATCAAGACCATCAAAATTAAAGAACACCAACGACGGGTCAGTTACCGGATCAACACCTTGAATATTAATCACCGGCGATGTGATAATTTCGCCTGTTGCTGTTTTTAATTGAATGGTTCCCATACCCGTTTTTACGTTTGCGGGTACAACAACTTGGATTAAAACATCTGTTTTTGCACCAAACATGGTAGCATTAATGCCAACAGGGAATATTACTTCTGTTACTTCTGCCAAATTAGTGCCTTCAATAGAGATCATTTGACCTGGCTTGGCATCCGTGGGCATTGATACGATCGTGGCAGATGTAGAAGCCAAAATATTGAGGCTTGCGCTAGAACTTACCTCATCGCCATTGGCCGCTACCACTGTAATGGCTCCATTGGTGGTGCCTACTGGTACAATTACTGTAACAGTAGTGGCTGTTACGCTGCTCGGCGCGGCTTCTTTACCACCAGCGAACTTGACATTGGTCACCAAATCGAGGTTGGTGCCAGTAATCGTTAGTTCTTTAGTGAATTGAATATCCAATGGTGCAATAGACGCAATACTTGGCTTTATCATTTCGAGGTTATCGGTGGTAAGGGATTTGGCCGCTGCTGTACCCAATTGCAAGGTACCTGTTTGTGCATCTACAGGAACGCTTACTGTAATGGAACTTGCTGTACCGCCGCTTTGTACCGTACCCGATTTGCCGCCGCCAAAACCTACGGAGGTCACCAAATCGAGGTTAGTACCCGAAATAGTGACGGTAGTGCCGGGTTTAACAGGATTGGGCGATAGGCCAGATACCGTTGGGAGTAACATTTGCAGACCTACTGTCACCGCAGTTTCTACTAGAGATTGTGCAACCAATTTAATTTCACCATCTTTTGAGTCTGCTGGTACGTTCAAAACGATTTTATCTGCGGCTTGGCTATCAAAAGCAGTTATTTTAGCACTACCGGGGAATGCCACTTCGCGCACCAAATCAAGATCAGTACCCGTGATGGTAAGGCTGGTTCCTGCTTTAACAGGATTCGGCGTTATGGCCGTTCCAGCAGGCAATGTCACGTCTAATGGTGTAGTAGATTCGATCAAAATGGGCTCGGGCATACCATTGGAAATAACCACCACACCCGATTGCGCATCTGCGGGTATTTTTACCTCTATTTTGGTTTTGGTTTTGCTCGTAAAAGCCGCCGCCAATACCGATTTTTTATTGCTAAAAATAACCTCTTCAATGAGGTTCAGGTAATTACCTTCTATCGTGACTACATCTCCCGGACGCGCTTTGGCAGGCGAGAAAGAGGTCAAAACAATCGGTTCCGAAATAGTCAACACTGTTTTGGTAGTGAGATCACCTTGTGGGGTTTTGAGTTTTACTACCCCGGCAACGGTTGCTTCTGGTACTGTGATGACGATTTCAGTGGCCGATTTGGATTTAAAATTAGTGACTTCCACATTACTCGGTAAAACAATGGCCGTTACTTGATCCAAATTTTTTCCGATAAAACGTAGATCGCCGCCGCGCAACGCAGGTGATGGCCCAAAACTATTGAGTACGATCAATGTCTCGTCGGTGTCATCGTCTTTTTTACAAGATTCGACCAGCAAAAAAATCGCAGACATAAACGTCAACAATGTGATGGGCAAAATGAATTTTTTATAGATGCTTTGCATGATTTCTTTTTTAAAAGATAAAAGTTGAACATTCTTAGCGTAAAAATATCCAACAAATTGAATAACAATAATTTAAAGAGGAACTACCCGTATGTTATCGACACAAATATGTACTGGATTAGGGCCAGCCGCTGGTCCAAAAAGCATCATCACCACATTAGTCAATTCGCTCAAATTGGTAATGGCTTTTGTGCCATTATCATCGGAATCGCCTTGTGCATATTTGAAGTCTTTGAGTGGAATCGTAATCGTTTCCCAACCATCGGTTTTGTATGGCCCTGCTTTCCAGGGTTGCCAACGTGCATGGGTAGCACCATCTCTTCCGTGATCGTCGGCGTAGGGGCTAAAGAAAATTTCCATGCGTACATCGCGCCATTCCATAGGGACATTGGCCTCAAATTTTAGGGCCAAATCACTCACCAGACCCTGTGCCACTGGTACATTGCCACGGCCACGCGGTGCCCAATATTGCATAGTAAGTTCATTGGTCCACTGCCAAGCCGCATTTGCTGGATGCTTGAACGAAGCGTATCCATCAGAGCAACCAGCAGGATCGGTTGAACTGATGGGGGCTGTCCAAGTTTCGTGTTTTTTGGTGTCGTAATCCAAAATGATATTGCGGTTGTCGCGGAATTGGAACTTGGATTTAACTTTACCAAAATTGGTTTCTATACTTAATGCGCCGGGTTCTGCACCAGCTGGCACACGAACAGAAATATGCGTTTTTTCAATAGCAACTACTTCGGCCTCTTTGTCGCCTGCAAAAACGACTTTGATCGGTTCAAAAAAGAAATCACCCTCGAGTTCCAATATTTCGCCATCAGGCACATATTCGCATTTCACTTTGCCAATAAGCGGAGCAGGTACATTGACACTAAAATCGTGTAGCAGTTCGGATCCATCCGCAAAAAGGATACGAATTTTGTTGGTTACCTCTGTGGGAACCGTGGATGGAACATTCACCAAAATGGTATTTTCGGTGACATAAGTTGGGTTGAGCACAGCCTTTTGGTCATTGAACCACATTTGTTGCGCATTGCAGAGGTTTTCTCCTACAATAGCAACAAGGCTTCCCATAAAACTGCCCACGATCAAGGAATCTGATTTGATCGCTTCTGTGGAGCGAATATAACTAATCGATGCTTTTCCTGCACAATCGCGCGAGGTATCTTTCTCTTTTCTACAAGAAGATATTACACTTGCGCAAATGGCCAAAACCACCACTAATGTGTTTATTTTTATTAAAAATTTCATAATCAATAGATAAATTTATAATATTTATTTAAAAATATAATCTTCCGCAGGTTGTCCAGCCGCCAAAAGCGGGTTAAAAACTACATCCGCAGCGGGAATAGGCAAAAACATCTGCGCTGCTGAAATAGTGATGGGCGACGGCGGTGGTAACAATACATAACCCGCTACCAAGTTTTCATCAGCAGCATTGGGCGATTGGTCGCGGTAGTACGTAAATTCGCGTTGTTGACCATTCAAATAAGCCAATGCCGCGGCTGGATCGCGATAATACCAGCGTTTTACATCGAACCAAGCATTGCTTTCTAATGCAAACTCGACCCGACGTTCTTGAAAAATATCATCAAACGTTAGGGACGTTTTTGGAGCTAAACCAGCCCTTGTATGCACTGCATTAAAATACTCCAACGCTTTTGCATCGGAAGTAGCGGCTGCTGCTCCCAAAGCGGCTTCAGCATAAATCAAATAGACATCGGCCAAACGAATCACATACTGGTTGATTGCTGTTGCTTGACCCGTAGATACTTTTCCGCCATTATCCTCGGCTGAGCCTACAACGTATTTTTTAAGGCTATTGAGTACAGGGGTTGCGCCTTCCAAAATGGTATTGGGATCGGTAGGATCGCGCAACACGATTTGGTACTCATATCCACCGGTACTTTTACGAATTTCGGGATAGCGATCGCCCGGAGCCATATAGATTGCACTGCGGCGCTTGTCGTTGGGCTGTATATTTTGCATAAAGTCGTAGGATATACATTTGCCACCGCCCCAAGCCTCGGAATTGCCTGTGATAAAGGAACTGCGCGCCCAGTTGGCCTGTCTGCTATTCCCGAATGCGTAGCCGCCTTCCATCCACTGTAGCGCAAAAAGCGACTCTGCACTATTGTTATGCTCAATTTTAAATAGATCGGCATAATTGGGCATTAGCGCAAGACCACTTTGCTCTATTACCTCTGCTGCAATAGTTTTGGCGGCTTCAAAATTAGCGGCAGAATTACTGTCGCTTAGGTTTTGTGCCATGGTGAGGTGCAATTTGGACAGCATACCTTTTGCGCTCCATTTTGTGGCGCGCCCCAATGTAGGATCTACTGCTGGCAAATTATCTGCCGCAAAACTTAGGTCACGGCGTGCCATTTCATATACGCTGGCACGTTTGTTTTTGGGCAATTTTAGGTTGTTGGCCGCTACCAATTCCGAAGAATTTTCGACAATTGGGAGTTCACCCCAATATTCAGCCAACATATAATATGCAATACCTCTGATAAATCGCGCTTCGGCCAATGCCTTGTCGATCACCGTTTGATCCACACCATTGGCACGTGCAATACGTGGCATATCGTTGATAATGGAATTGGCATACGATACCACGCGGTACAATCCCTTCCAGCCTGTAGAAAGGTGCGCATTCCCCTCGCCATAACTAAAATAAAAGAATTGGCCTTCTTGGTCAAAAGTGTAGTACATATTGCCAGCCATTACATCGCCAGCCAACCAATTGAATTTATCATTAAAATCGAACCATGGAAAGCCATATAAAGAGGCCGTAGCCGCTCTTATTTGGTTTTGGTTGCGATAGAAATTGTCCTGTGTTAGTTTGTCAACAGGTTCTATTTCCAAAAAGTCTTTTTTGCAACTGCTGTTGGCAAAAATGCTCAAACAAAGGGCAAAAATTATTTTTATGCTATTTTTCATAATTAGCAATTTTTTTAAAAAAGTGATTAAAACTCCGCATCAATACCAAAAGTGAAAACCCTTGGTGTTGGGTAACGGCCCATATCAATATTTTGCTGGAGCGGACTTTGGTTGAATGCCCCAATTTCAGGATCGTAACCAGAGTAATTCGTTAATGTCCAAATGTTCTGTGCATTTGCATATACTCTAAGCCCCGAAACACGATATTTAGCCAATATTGACTTTGGCAAAGTGTAACCAATGCGTAGGTTTTGCAAGCGTAAATAAGAACCATCTTCGATCCAACGATCGCTCATACGGGTATTGCGGTTGTTATCGGTGGTCGTTGGGCGAGGCAATGTAGCTTCGCTATTGGCCAAAAATACGTTTTTAGGATCAAGTGTGGAGCCATTTGGATCTACATATCCATATACAGCACGATTGCCAACACTAGATGCTTGGTTATTAAATACACTGGTCATACCCTCTGTCATTACACGTTGATAATTGAGGATATCGGTGCCGTAAGTACCGGTGAAATAAACTACAAGATCGAATGGCCCTGCCTTAAAGGTATTATTGATACCGAAGGTAAAGTCGGGATTAGGATCACCGATCACCTGTTGGTCCAATGATGTGATTTTGCCGTCGCCATTGAGGTCTTTGAATTTGACATCACCGATCCATACACCTGCGCGTTTGTCCACAAGATTTTTGCCATCGTTATTGGGGTCATTGATCTGGACTGCGTGTGCCAAAATATCGGCTTCGTCCTTAAAAATACCTTCTGTTACATAACCATAGAATTGGCCAATAGGCTGATCTACTTTGGTTTGCGTAGCCGTTTGGAACTCAGAATACCAATATAGATTTCTCCAGAAAATAGCGCCTTCGTCGTTGAGTGCCGTTATCTTATTGCGGTTGAGCGAGAACGTTAGATCCGTGTTCCACGAGAATTTGCCATGACGTATATTGCGGGTGTTGAGCGAGAGATCAATACCTTTATTGCTCATCTTGCCCACATTAGCAAAAGGTGCTCCGATATCGGCATAGGTAGAACCGCCAAGATAATTAGGTACAAATACCTGCAACAACAAGTCGTCTGTTTTCTTGCTGTAGAAGTCAACCGTCATATCAATACGGTTTTTGAGTAGTGAAACATCAAAACCTAAGTTCCATTGTCTGGTGGCCTCCCATTTCAATTTTGGATTAGGAATATTAGCCGGTCTGTAAGATGTACCAAAAGGCGTATTCAACGTAAGTAATGCCGATCCAAATTGATAGTTAGGAATACCTTGGTTGCCTACTTCGCCATAACCCAAGCGCACTTTGAGTGCATTGGAAGGCCGCCAAGCCACAGAACCAGAAGGGAAATACCCCCAACGGTTTTCAGGACCAAACTTAGAAGATCCATCGGCGCGCAAAGTGAACGTAGCGAAATATTTATCGTCGAAATTGTAGTTGAGGCGTGTAAAATAAGAAGCTATCGTGGCAGCATCTTTCCAGCCACTGGGCGGAATAGGCGAGTCTTCGCCTTCGCTCAATACCTGTATATCATTAGAAGCAAAATTGCGTTTGCGTATATCGGTACCTTCCCAACTTGATTTTTGTGCTTCTTGTCCCAAAAGAACAGTAAGATTGGAGCGGTCACTCATTTTGACCTCCTGAGTCAGGTAGTTTTTCCACACCCAGAAAAAACTGGATTCATCGCGTTGGCGCAATTGATTTTCTGTATTTTCAAGAATACCAAATTTATAGGTAGGCTGGAAGGCTTTATTGATAGAACGGTTATCGTCCATACCAATTTCGGAACGGAACGTCATGCCTTTCCACAAGTTAACATCGCCATAGAAATTACCCATTACACGCTTACGACCGAGGGTATTATTGCGCAAGAGTGCCAATGCCACAGGGTTCCAGGTGGAAGCGCCTGCTTGAATTTCGGGCCCAGCCCAATTGCCATTAAAATCTTTCACAGCCACATCGGGTTGCATCACTAAGGATTGGCTTACTACACCATCGCCACCGTCGTTGAGTGTGATCTTTTCGTTGATATTGGCAAAAGAAAAACTACCACCTACTTTTGCCCAACTGCGGACTTGGTTGTCCAAATTAAGTCGCACCGTTTGGCGTTTGAAATTAGAACCGATAATAATGCCATCTTGGTCAAAAACTGAACCTGAAATGGCGTAATTACTCGTTTTTGTACCGCCAGTTACGCTGATTTGGTGGCTTTGCATACCTGCGTTGTCAAATATTTCATTTTGCCAATTGGTACCTTTTCCCAACAACGAAGGATCGAGGTAGCGTTGGTTAGGCGGCAAACCTAGGTCATCAGAAATTTGTAACTGGTATTCGGCAAATTCAGAAAGATTCATCATATCCAGTGTTTTGCCCACTTGCTGGTTGGCGTAAAAACCACTGTACGATATTTTGGACTCGTTAGGTTTGCCCCTTTTAGTGGTCACCAATACCACGCCATTGGCCGCACGTGCACCATAAATAGCCGTTGCGGAAGCATCTTTTAATACTTCTATACTCACAATATCGGCGGGATTAATGGCAGAAAGTGGGTTGACTAGGTTTTGGCCATTAGCGCCACCCGACCAATCAAAACCGGAAACACCAAAACCGTCACCTTGAATTGGAATGCCATCAATCACATACAAGGGTTCGCTCGAAAGGTTGATCGAATTGGATCCCCTGATCCGAATAGATGCTGCGCCACCCGGTGCGCCAGAGTTTTGGGTTACCTGAACACCAGCCACGCGGCCTTGTAATGCTTGGTCAAAATTGGTGGTCACCGAAGAGCGCAATTGCTCCCCTGTTACCGATGATACAGCCCCCGTAAGGTCGCTGCGTTTTACGGAACCATAACCAACCACTACGGTTTCGTCCAAAACATTGCCTTCGACTACCATCGTAAGTTCGAGCCTCGATTCGGTACTCACTGTCACATCAAGTGGTATGTAACCTGTATAGGACAAAGTGAGTACATCGCCTACATTAGATTTGACAGAGAAAAAACCATTGCCATCGCTCACCGCCCCGATGCCGGCTTGCATGTTATTGCGGATACTTACCCCTACGAGTACGTCTCCATCATCGCCCCTAATCGTACCTGTTACGGCTTGGGCGTGTACCACAAAAACAGAAAACAGTAGGCATAAGCCAACCCAATAAGCCTTGTGGTTTAAAGTAAAAATTTTTAGCTTCATACGATTTGTAAATTAAAATAAGTAAATGTCTGATTTAGCAGAACTTTCCACAAGTTTTTAAAAAAGAACTTTACCGTGTGAGGGGAAAACAGGACAAAAAAGGGGGGATAATTGGACACCTGCTCAAAACCTGCTTTTTTGATTGTTTTTTACAGTTATTCGTGCCGTAAAAAAAGAATGATTATTTATTTTTTTAGGTAAATTTGGAAGACATAGTCTAATCACTGCAGCCTTAGGAATGAGATTTAAATAAGGGTGCAGATTTGGGGAGACGATTTTGTCACTATTAAGGCATGAAGTGGGCATTTAGTGGTGCTAAACAACCGATGAATAACGAAAAGAGGGGCAAAATAAGGCCGCAAAATCTGTACCCTTATTTAAATCTCATTCCTTACTCTACGGTGATATAGTTTTTTGTATGAAAATCATTTAACATCCTCCTCCATCTATGTACAAAACCTACCGACGATCAGTACTTAAGTCATCGAAGGCGGCAATAAACAAGACCAAGGAAGTTTCCAAATTTGCGTTGTACATTTGTGGCTCGATTTATGTTCTTAAGATGCATGCATTATTTATGTCCAACATTAATGTGACCAATTGGATATAAGGAACGTTTCAACGACTCAAGCATTCGCCAAAAGCAGTGCTGAATGCTTTTTCAAATACCCACAGCTTAGCAACAAATAATTTTATGGCAAAAAAACGCGTATTAATAACCGGTGGCGCCGGATTTTTGGGCTCGCACCTCTGCGACCGTATGTTGAAAGAAGGTTATCATGTGATTGCAATGGACAATCTCCTGACGGGCAGCCTCGATAATATCGAACACCTGTTTAAAGAAAAGGACTTTGAATATTACCACCACGATATTACCAAATTTATTCACATTCCTGGAAAACTCGACTATATCCTTCAATTTGCTTCACCAGCAAGCCCTATTGATTACTTGCAAATGCCAATCCAAACCCTCAAAGTAGGTGCTTTGGGCACGCACAATTGTCTGGGTTTGGCCAAGGAAAAAGGCGCACGTATCTTGGTTGCTTCTACTTCAGAAGTGTATGGCGACCCATTGGTGCACCCACAGGTGGAAGAGTATTGGGGCAATGTAAACCCAGTAGGGCCACGTGGCGTATATGACGAAGCCAAGCGTTATTTGGAAGCCATTACGATGGCGTACCATAATTTCCATCAGGTAGAAACGCGCATTATACGCATTTTCAATACTTATGGCCCACGTATGCGCGTGAACGATGGCCGTGTATTACCAGCGTTCTTTAGCCAAGCCATCCGTGGAGAGGGGCTTACGGTGTTCGGTGATGGTTCACAAACGCGTTCTTTCTGTTATGTGGACGATTTGGTGGAAGGCATTTATAGGTTGTTGCTCAGCGATTACCATCTCCCGGTGAACATCGGTAATCCTTCCGAAATTACGATGATGCAATTTGCGCACGAAGTATTGGATTTAGTAAAGAACCCAAAAGCCTTTATTGATTATCGGCCATTGCCACAAGACGATCCAAAGCAACGCCAGCCCGATATTACCAAAGCGCGTACACTGCTAGGTTGGGAACCTAAATTCGATCGCGAACAAGGTTTGAAGATCACTTATGAATATTTCAAAAAAGTAGTCACCGTATAAGCCTGCTATAAATATAAAAAACGATCATGTTCAAATCCATACTTATCACCGGCGGTGCCGGATTCATTGGTTCGCACGTGGTGCGCCTCATGGTAAACAAATACCCCGAAACCCAGATTGTCAATTTGGACGCTTTGACATACGCGGGTAATTTGGAAAATCTACGCGATGTGGACCAGCGCGATAATTACCATTTTGAAAAGGGGAATATTCTGGATACTGCTTTTTTAGAGGGTATTTTTGAAAAATATCAATTCGATGCGGTAGTCCACCTCGCTGCCGAAAGCCATGTAGATCGTTCCATCAGCGATCCGTTGGCATTTGTACAGACCAATGTACTTGGTACAGTTACCCTGCTCAATGCAGCCCGCAATGCTTGGAAAGACAATATGGAAGGTAAGCGATTTTACCATGTTAGCACCGATGAGGTATATGGTTCACTGGGCGAAGAAGGTTTTTTTACTGAAACAACACCTTATGACCCGCGTTCGCCGTATTCGGCTTCCAAGGCATCGAGCGATCATTTTGTACGTGCATATTGGCATACGTATCATTTACCGGTGGTGGTGTCCAATTGCAGCAACAACTACGGGCCATACCATTTTCCCGAAAAATTGATCCCGTTGATGATTTCCAATATCAAAAACGGGAAAGCATTACCGGTCTATGGCGATGGCCAATATACCCGCGATTGGTTGTGGGTAGAAGATCATGCCCATGCTATTGATACCATTTTGCACAACGGGCGCGCCGGCGAAACCTATAATATTGGCGGTAATAATGAGTGGAAAAACATAGATTTGGTACACAAACTATGCGATATTATGGACGAATTACTAGGTCGTACTGCTGGTACATCGCGCTCGTTGATTACTTTTGTAAAAGACCGTCCGGGCCACGACCGCCGCTACGCCATTGATGCTTCCAAATTGTGTGACGAATTGGGTTGGCAGCCTACCATACAGTTTGAAGAAGGTTTTCGGCAAACGGCAATTTGGTATTTGGAGCATGAAGAATGGTTAAAAAACGTGACTTCGGGTGCTTATTTGGATTATTACGCAGAGCAATATAAGTAATAATAAAAATATTTCGTACTCTTTTTTTGCCAAAAATAAGCACAAATAGAAGCGGCATCCCACGCTCCGTCAACTTTGCTTACTTTTGTGGTAAAAAAATGTACGCTACAGCCTTATGGTTGCATCGTAAAAAACATCATCCATGAAACACCTGCTCTTACTCCCCTTTCTCGCGCTTTGTTTGAATGTTTTTTGTCAAACCAAAACTACAATCTATTGCTTTCATGGGCAAGGCAGCACTGGAAAGATATTCGGCGACCTAAGAGTGGACTCTTCCTATATCATTCAACTGGTGGAGTATAGCACTCCCGAAAAAGGGATGACAATGCAATCTTTTGCCAAAGCACTTGCGACACAAATAGACACCACCGCCCCGTTTATTCTCCTAGGCGTTTCTTTAGGTGGTATGCTTTGTACCGAATTATCAGAATGGCTACATCCTAAGCAAACCATCATTATTTCGAGTGCAAAAAACAGGGGCGAACTTCCGTTCCGCTATAGATTTCAAAAAACAATTCCTCTGTATAAATTATTCCCCGGAAAACTACTCGTATTGGGCGCAAAAATACTTCAACCCATTGTTGAACCCGATCGAAGGAAAAACAAGGAAACGTTTAAAGAAATGCTGGCGAGTAAAAATGGCAGCTATATGAAACGCACCATACAACTCGTTATAAATTGGGAGAGGACCAGTAATACGCACAAAATCTATCATTTACACGGAAATAATGACCACACTTTACCTTACAGAAATATAAAAACACCCGACTTTACCGTTAATAATGGATCGCACATGATGACATTGACAAGGGCGGAGCATATCAGTGCAGTGTTGAATGGTATATTAAAAACGGCTCCAAAGTAATATTAGAACTGAGACAAATACAGATTGTTGTTATTTCTTAATTTGTTAAGAATTGCGCATTTCGTTATTGGGGATATTTGCAACTATTCAGCCGCTGTCAAAATTCCCGTAGGGCATGTATGTTATTTTATGCGTTTTTTTTACATAAACCCCCTACGGGATTTGTACTATTCATACTATTTAGCCTATAAACATATATTCCCTAATGGGAATTCCGGGGCGGCTGGATAGTTACAGATATTTAATATTTACACAAAAACATTTTATAATCAATGCAAAAATTTACATCTTTAAGCAAAATAGCCGTATTTTTTACGTTATTTTTGCACTCAACGCTGCTATCAGCACAAGTAAAGATCCAACTAGAGAACTTTGCTACAGGCTTTACAAAACCAGTAGATATTGCCCATTGCGGTGATAGTCGTTTATTCATTGTCGAGCAAAGAGGTGTAATTACCATTTTAGATAGCCTCGGCAATAAGCAAAGCCAACCCTTCTTGAACATTGACCCACGGGTCAATTCCAATGGCAATGAGCAAGGTTTGCTGGGATTAGCATTTCACCCAAATTTTGCTCAGAACGGCTGGTTTTTTGTCAATTATACCCAAAATAACGGCGATACCCGTATTGCTCGTTTTACGGCAGACCTAGGAAGCAATCCTTTTATCGCCGATCCAAACAGCGAAAAAATACTGCTCGAAATTGACCAGCCTTATTCCAACCACAATGGCGGCGGCACAAAATTTGGTGCGGATGGCTACCTATATACCTCCCTCGGCGATGGAGGATCGGGCGGCGACCCACAGAATAATGGCCAGAAAAAAGCCACTCATCTAGGTAAAATACTGCGTCTTGATGTCAACTTTGACTCTATACCTTATTATAAAGTACCTGCGGATAATCCTTTTGTAGGACAAACGGCTTATTTCCCCGAAATTTGGTCCACTGGACTACGAAATGTGTGGCGCTTTTCCTTCGACCGACTTACTGGCGATATGTGGATGGGTGATGTTGGGCAAAATGAATGGGAAGAAATTAATTTTGAACCCGCCAATGAAGGCGGACATAATTACGGATGGCGTTGCTACGAAGGCACACATCCCTACAATACCAATGGTTGTCTCCCCGATTCTGTTCTGACTAAACCAGTCTATGAATATAACCATGTATCGGCAAATGGATGCTCTGTTACTGGCGGTTTTGTATATCGAGGCTCAAAATACCCCGCTATGTACGGTCAGTATATTTTTGCGGATTATTGTTCCGGTCGCTTTTGGCGGAGCGTACCCAATGGCGATGGCACTTTTACGACCAGTGTTTTGGCCAATTTGACGGCTTACCAATACACTTCATTTGGCGAAGATTATAAAGGCGAATTGTATGTTGCAACACACGGCTCAGGTAGAATACAACGCATTAAAGAATTGTGTAGCGAATTTAAAGTTGATGGCGTTGTATTAGAGCCTTGTCCGGG
>JBEAVK010000221.1:0-6442 GCA_041160955.1 Bacteroidota bacterium | reverse complement strand
GTGCATTTGTTTCACTTTGATTGAGATTTTTTATACTAACCAGTGAATACCCAAAGAAGGATCAAAGTGGCAGAGCGAAGAGCAAGGTAGCCTCGGCTTCGCTCGGCTACCAGATCCGTGCATTTGTTTCACTTTGATTGAGATTTTTTATGCTAACCAGTGAATACCCAAAGAAGGATCAAAGTGGCAGAGCGAAGAGCAAGGTAACTGAGCGAAGTCGAAGTTACCGGATTCGTACTTTTATCTCATTTGCTTGAGTTTTTACATACAAAAATCAATGAATACCCAAAAAAGGATCAAAGTGGCAGAGCGAAGAGCAAGGTAGCCTCGGCTTCGCTCGGCTACCAGATCCGTGCATTTGTTTCACTTTGATTGAGATTTTTTATACTAACCAGTGAATACCCAAAGAAGGATCAAAGTGGCAGAGCGAAGAGCAAGGTAACTGAGCGAAGTCGAAGTTACCGTTATTTAGGCACATTAGAAGGATTCAGCAAATCATAGAACTGATCCAATCTTGGCAGAATAATAATCCTTGTACGGCGATTAGTAGAGCGGCCTGCCTCAGTATCGTTTGAGGCGAGCGTATTGTATTCTCCACGGCCTGCGGCGATCAAACGATTAGGATTTATCTTATACTGTTTTTGTAATACCCGTACTACCGAAGTAGCACGTTTTACACTTAAATCCCAGTTGTCATCAAAACAAGTACTACTGATGGGCACATTATCGGTATAACCTTCCACCATTACCTCTAAATCGGGACGAGATTCGATGATTTGAGCAATTTTACCCAATACTTCCTGCGCACGCGGAGTTAGAGTAGCGCTACCCGTTTGGTAGAGCATTTTATCGGAAAGGTTGACAAAAACGACAGTTTTATCTACTTTTACCTCTACGTCTTTATCATCAATACCTTGGTTGAGTACACTTTTCAGATTAATAGCCAAGGCCAGATTGATCGAATCGGCACGGGTTTTAGCATTTTGAAGGAGTACAAGATATTTGTCTTTACGCTCCAATTGGGAAAGGGTTTCCCTAATATTTTCATTGGCCGATTTGTTAAGTTTGGTTAGGTCGCCCACTTGATTGAGTTGTTTATCGCGAAGCGATTTGTAATCCTCTACCTGAGTTTGCAGGTATTGTACTTGCTCTTCCCTGATTTTAAGGGTACTTTGACCATTAATATAATCTTGTTTAAAACGATCTTTTTCCTGCTCACAAGCAGAAAGCCTATTCATATAATCGTTCAGGCTTACACCGCATTTGCCAAGATCCTTATTGGCAGCATCCAGTTCGGTTTTTAGGGTTGTAAGTTCGGTTTTTAAGGTCGTAAATTTCTTCTTGCTTACACAAGACGATATCGAAGCGCCTAGGACAATAATGAGTACTAATTTTAGGATTGTTGGCATATTTTGCTTATTGTTTAGAAAAAAAAGAGACCTGCACAAAACGATGAAATTTGTAAAAAATTATTTACGATTGTAGCAGAAATAGGGCGCAAATATATCCTAAGCAAACCAAAACGACCAGACTATTTTTAGGTCAATGCTCATGGTTTTAAAAAAGGCAACTATCCCGTTCTGGTCATGCCATCCAATACCTTTAATAAATGCGGCATTCTATAAGAACCATGCATACTTTCAACCCACGCCGCAGCGGTAGCCAGTTGTATGCCTATACTACTGATGTACAGTGGGTGGGTACTTTCGCCACGTTTTACTTCAATAACATTCAAATGATTATCGTGGAAACTAGTTTTAGCCACCCCTATCACCGGAATACGCCCTCCTAATGCATCATAAAGGTGCGCGCCCAAACCCTTCTTGCCATGATCGTCTAAAAACACATAACCATCCACAATAATGGCATCTAATTGTGCCAAATCGCAATGCTCCAGCATCGCCAAGATACAAGGTAGTTCGCGCTTATAAAAAGCACCGGGCTCATATTCGGCTACTTGAGGAATATGCACCTCAATAGTATCGGTAGGCACTTGATCGTCCCAATTTTGGAACAATATGCCCACCGCCTTCGCCGTATTGTCGGGGTTGTAATAGGTATCCGTTGCAAGAAACATAGGAAAGAAAAACGATTATTTGTGGAAATAGTTCCATTGCACTTATGTTCTAAGTATTGGCAAGGTTAGAAAGCAGAACTGGAACTACTCGCACTAAAACTACGTTTTGATAGGCAATGACTTTTAATATTTAAAAAATGGACAAAAACGAACTTAAAAACCGCTCAAAATTTATTTCCAAAGTCCTCCGACATAACCCGGAAATGATTGACATTCAACTGGATCCACAAGGTTGGGTCAATATTGATCTGCTTTTGGCAAAAATTGCCCAAAAAGGGCCCGCTTATCTCCAACCACTAGACCGCGCCATACTAGCAGAAGTCGTTGCCGAAAACGACAAACAACGCTTTGCCTTCAGTGAAGATGGCACCATGATTCGCGCCAACCAAGGCCATTCTGTTACTATCGACCTTGGCTACACGGCTCAACAACCGCCCGATCAACTATTCCACGGCACCGCCGAAAAAAATATCGCCTCCATCCAACAATCCGGCCTCAACAAAGGGGAAAGGCACCATGTACACCTTTCTGCTGATCGCGAAACGGCCTCGCGTGTAGGCGGGCGACATGGTGTGCCCAAAGTGCTTACTGTAAAGGCGGGTGAAATGCACGCAGCAGGATTTGTTTTTTATTGTTCCGAAAATGGCGTATGGCTGACAGAAGAAGTACCCACTACCTATATTTGGTTTTAAAATTTTCTTCTTAATTACTTAACTTAAAACTAGAGTTGTATCTTTGCTAGGAATCTTTGCATCACAAATTATTGTATTTGAATATATTCATTCAAACCTGCTAATCTTGTGTGTCAAACCATCCCGTAAATTATGCAAAAATACTTTTTACTTGCGCTATTTTTAAGCCTTTTTACCTTCGCTAATGCCCAGCAAACCTATCCTGTAGCCGCTCCTTCTGATGAGCGATCGGAGATTTTTGCTTTCACCAATGCCACTATTTATACCGATTTCAAAACGCGGGTAGAAGGCGCAACCCTCTTGATCAGAGACGGTATCGTCATTGCCGCCGGTCCCAAAGTAATGATCCCAAAGGATGCCGTTGTGACTGATTGTAGCGGAAAAACAATTTATCCAGGCTTTATTGACCTATATGCCGGCGGATATGGCTTATCAACTGGACAAAAAAACGAACCTTCGGGTGGTGGTTTTCGGTCTGCTCCGCCACAGGTCTTGAGTGCTAAAAAAGGGGCATATAGTTGGAATGAAGCGATCCGTACAGAATACAATGCCGCTGATGTTTTTGCTGCTGATGCCAAATCTGCTGATGAATGGCGCAAAATGGGTTTTTCAACACTATTGGTACATCAAACAGACGGTATCTCACGCGGTACAGGAGCACTGGTCTCCTTAGATGAAGCCCGCGCACACGAAAACATACTCATTCCAATGGCCAGCCACCACCTTTCTTTTCGCAAAGGCAGTAGCAAACAGGACTATCCGAGTTCGTTGATGGGCTGTATTGCCCTCATCCGCCAAACCTATTACGATGCCCGCTGGTATGAAGCAACTGGTAAAAAAACAGAGTTTAACGCGACCCTGGAAGCGTGGAACAAAGTGGCTAAAGTACCTCAAATTTTTGAAGCCACTGATAAACTGGATATTTTGCGCATCGGGCGATTGGGAAAAGAATTTGGAACAAGTTATACCGTAAAAACAACGGGTGATGAATACCAGCGGCTTGATGATATAAAAGCAACCGGGTACAACCTGATTGTACCTCTCAATTTCCCAACAGGCTACGATGTGCGCGATCCTTATGATGCCCAAAATATATCCCTCCGCGAACTCAAACACTGGGAACTTGCACCGACCAATGCAGGCCGTTTGGAGCAAGCAGGTATCAAATTTTGCTTAACGACTTCTGATCTAAAGGATAAATCTAAGTTTTGGGCCAATTTGCGAAAAGCCATCGAGTACGGACTAAGCGAACAAATGGCACTTCAGGCATTGACCCAACAACCCGCTACCATGTTGGGCTGTTATGATCGCTTGGGTAGCCTCGAAACGGGTAAAATGGCCAATTTTGTCATCACTTCCGGTAATGTTTTTGATGCTAATACAAAGATCTTTCAGACATGGTGTCGTGGCAAATCCTTTGTACATAAAGATTTTAGCGAAGTATTCCCCCCACGTATGTATGGCGAGTACAACTTGATTTTAGAAGGCGATATGGTGCAATCCTTTTTTATTCAACAGAAAAAAAGTGCGACCGATGTCTTTATCCTCAACGCAGATAGTACCAAAATAAAAGTCAATTTTGAACTCAAGCGCGGCCAAGTCAATTTATCTTGGCTGCAAGATACCATTGCTAAAAAAACAGTAACACTTTCGGGGCTTTTGTCCACCAATACTACAAGCAACATGACCATGGCCAACGGTCGAGGTACATACCCTGATGGCCGTAGTTTTGACTGGTCATTGCAGCAACTCAAAGTATCCGACCCGCCAAAACCCAGCAAGCAGAATCCAATAAAAACACCAGAAACGGGCGAAATGCTTTATCCATTTATCGCTTTTGGTCAAAAAAGCATACCCAGTGCGGACGTGTTTTTTATCAAAAATGCAACCGTTTGGACCAATGAAAAAGATGGTATTGTGCCCAATTGTGATGTATTGGTTACCCGTGGGAAAATCACAAAAGTGGGTAAAAACCTACCGCAACAAGACAACGCAACGGTGATAGATGGTACTGGCAAACACCTTACCGCCGGTATTATCGACGAGCATTCGCATATTGCTGCATCGCGTTCTATCAATGAAGGCACGCAGGAATCCAGCGCAGAGGTACGTATTGGTGATGTAATTGACTCGGAGGATATTGATATTTACCGCCAATTGGCCGGAGGTGTCACGACAAGCCATATTCTACATGGTTCTGCTAATCCCATAGGCGGCCAAACCCAACTGATTAAATTACGGTGGGGCGCCAATCCGGAGGCGATGAAATTTGAAAATTGGCCCGGTTTTATCAAATTTGCATTGGGCGAAAATGTAAAACAAAGCAATTGGGGCGATAACAACCGCACCCGTTACCCGCAAACGCGCATGGGGGTAGAGCAGGTGTATGTGGACTATTTTACCCGTGCTAACGCCTATTTAAAAGAGAAAAAATCGGGCAAACCATTCCGCATTGATTTGGACCTGGAGGCATTGGGTGAAATTTTGGAAAGCAAACGTTTTATCACTTGTCACTCTTATGTTCAATCCGAAATAACAATGCTTATGCGCGTCGCAGAGCAATTTGGATTTAAAGTAAATACCTTTACACATATATTAGAAGGTTATAAAGTAGCCGACAAAATGGCCAAACACGGTGCTGGAGGTAGTACTTTTGCCGACTGGTGGGCCTATAAAATGGAGGTGTACGAGGCCATCCCTTACAATGCAGCCATGATGCACAAACAGGGTGTTATGGTGGCCATCAATTCGGACGATGCAGAAATGGCGCGTCGCCTCAATCAAGAAGCGGGCAAAGCGGTGGAATACGGTGGCGTAAGCGAAGAAGATGCCCTGAAAATGGTCACCCTCAATCCCGCAAAACTGTTACACGTGGACGACCGCGTGGGCAGTATCCGCTCTGGCAAAGATGCAGATTTGGTACTTTGGGATGCGAATCCGCTTTCTGTATATGCCAAAGCCCAAAATACCTGGGTGGATGGCATTCCATTTTACGACCGCAAAGTAGATGAGCAACGCCGCGATGCGGTACGGGTTGAACGTGCGCGTTTGATCCAAAAAATAATTGCCGAGGGCAAAGGTGGTGCTGGTGGCGAAAAACCAACAGGACAAAAAGGACATTACCACTGTGATAGTGACGAAGATGAAGGGTAGGGAAATATTAGATCTTAGGTACTTTATTGAAATCATAATACATGCGAATCATGGATTAAAGTAAGGCGCTGATTGTCAACATGTTACGTTTACGAAACCTTCAAGGTTTCGTAAACGTTCACTGGCAGGTATGTGCGTATCAATCAATTAAAAATTTCAACCCATGATTCGGATAATACACCTCAACTATCTTGTATTTCCCTAATGCTACGTTACCCAAGAGGGGATTTTTTCCATTGTAAATAGCACAGTATAGCCAAAATACCATTTTACTTCCCGATCTTAACCTACATATAACAATGCAGCAAATGTTAAATTTTTACAACAATATAATCATAAGTAATTGATTATCAACATCCCCCCCCTCTACTTCTAAATATTTTTTACATTTTATTTTTTTATTTCAAAAATAACTGTATATCTTTGTCCGAGGCAACTGCACTTTGGGTATTTTCCTTTTCACTATTACCAGTTGCCACCTACACGATGAAACAACCGATCACTCATTTCCGCGTTAATC
>JBEAVK010000184.1:0-5289 GCA_041160955.1 Bacteroidota bacterium | reverse complement strand
AGGGCGGGTGCGTCATTTACGCCGTCGCCCGTCATGGCTACAAAATGGTTTTTTCGCTGGAGCGTTTTTACAATGTGCAATTTTTGTTCGGGCGAGACACGAGCATATACTTTAATGTATTCTAACTCTTTTTCAAATTCCTCATCGGATAGTTGCGACAGTTCCGCACCCGAAATGATTTTATCCGTTTTGTGGTGGATAATACCCGTTTCGGTCGCAATGGCTTTGGCGGTGATGGGGTGGTCGCCTGTAATCATAACGGGGGTAATGCCTGCGGTATGGCAATCTGCTATCGCTTGTTTGGCTTCTTCGCGGGGCGGATCAATCATGGCAGCAAGCCCCACAAAATCTAAGTTATTTTCTATGGTTTCAATGGAAATATCAGCAGGTAACTTGGTCAATACTTTTACCCCATACGCCAACACCCGCTTGCCTTGTGCTGCATACACTTGGGTTGCGGCCTCTATTTTTTCCATGTCTGCCCCTTTGCAATGCGTGGTGATAGACTCAACTGCTCCTTTTGAAACGACCAAAAAATGATTGTTGATCGGGTGAATCGTTGTCATCAGTTTACGCACCGAATCAAAAGGCAATTCCTGCACGCGTTTAAAATCCGTAGCCCATTGCTGGTGGTGGATATTGTTTTTTCTTGAAAATTCAACCAACGCCACCTCTGTAGAGTCGCCCTTCATTGAGTTGTGTTCATCGAGGACTACATCATGGTTGAGTTCCATGCAGAGCAAGAGCAATTGTTCGGGCGATAGATTGTTGATGGGGTTGCCGTGGTAGCCGAGCCATGTATCTGTGACGGTCATTTTGTTTTGCGTAATCGTGCCCGTTTTATCGGAACAGATATACGTGACCGAACCTAATGTTTCAACCGCCGACAGTTTTCGGACGAGGGCATTCTTACGCACCATGCGTTTTGCGCCAATGGCCAAAGCAATCGTTATGACTGCAGGTAGGGCTTCTGGAATAGCCGCAACGGCCACTGAAACGGCTGTCAAGAGCATAACAATGGGATCTTCGCCCCGCAACAAGCCTACGCCATACAACACAATGCAAATAGCAACGACAATCATGGATAATTTTTTCCCAAAATCCGCCAGTCGTTTTTGCAAAGGCGTTTGACTTTCATCAGATTGCAGCAGTTGAGCGATACGCCCTATTTCGGTGGACATACCGGTTGCGGTCACGATGCCTTCTCCACGGCCGTAAGTAACGACTGTGGTTTTGTACGCCATATTGAGGCGGTCGCCAAGTGGTAAGTTTTCGGTTTTTAGTTCTTCCGTATTTTTTTCTACGGCATGAGATTCGCCCGTCAGCGAGGCTTCTTCAATACGTAAGGAATGGGTTTCGATCAGCCGAATATCTGCGGGGACTAAAACACCCGCCTCCAACAGGACAATATCTCCGGGAACAAGTTGGGAAGCAGGAATTTGCAAAACATTCCGCCCCCTGCGCACAGTGGCATTAGGAGCCGACATTTTTTTCAAGGCTTCCATCGCTTTTTCTGCCCGATATTCCTGCACAAAACCGATGATAGAATTGAGTAATACAATTATTAAAATGACAATTGCATCTTTTATATCTCCAATTGCCACGGAGATAACTGCTGCAATTAACAAGATAAAAATCATGACATCTTTGAATTGATTCAAAAAAAGCAACCATACAGGTTTTTTCTTTTTTTCCGTCAATTCATTTTTGCCGTATTGTAGCAGCCGTTCTTCGGCTTCGGTTGTGCTCAAGCCATGTTGTTCGGTATTGAGCAACTCTTCTATTTCTAGTATGGGTAATAGGTAATAATTCATTTAAGATTCAATTTTATGCTCTGCTTTCACAATATTTTCAATGCCTTGTATCAAAGCATCGGGGTTAAATGAAATACTGTCAATCCCTTCTTTGACTAAAAAATGGGCAAAAGCGGGAATATCACTGGGTGCTTGTCCGCACAAACCTACCTTAATATTGTTGCGTTTGGCTGCTTTTATGGTTTTTTTTATCAAACCTTTGACGGCGGGGTTTTCTTCATTAAATAAATAACTCACCAAAGCAGAGTCTCTATCAAGCCCCAAAGTAAGTTGCGTCAAATCATTCGAACCAATGGAGAAGCCGTCGAACAGTTTTGCAAATTTATCAGCTAATAAAACATTGCTTGGTATTTCAATCATTACGTATATCTCTAAGCCGCTTTCCTTTTGTTTCAGTCCGTTAGCCGCCATTTCAGCAATTACTTTTTTACCTTCTTCAAGGGTTCGGCAAAAAGGAATCATCAATTTTACGTTGTGCATACCCATTTCATTCCGCACTTTTTTCATGGCGGCACATTCTAAGGCAAAGCCTTTTCGATAAAAATCGCTGTAATACCGTGACGCACCCCGCAAGCCAATCATAGGGTTTTCTTCGTGCGGTTCAAAATATTTACCGCCTATTAAATTAGCATATTCATTACTTTTAAAATCGCTCATGCGCACAATCACATCACGCGGGTAAAACGCTGCCGCTACTTGTGAAACGGCTTGGGCAAGTTTATCTACGAAATAATCTGCTCCATTTACATAACCTTGTGTAAGGGTTGCTATTTCCGCTTTTATGAGCGTATCGGTTATTTTTTCAGATTCAATCAAAGCAAGCGGATGAATTTTTATGGAGTTTGAAATAGCAAATTCCAAGCGCAACAAACCCACGCCTTGATTGGGGTAACTGCTCAATTCAAAAGCGCGCTCGGGATCGGCAAGTATAAACATCGGTGCGGTTTTGGGTATCGGCAAATGGCTAAAATCTTGTTCTTTTATCACCCATTCTAAAATACCTGCATAGACATTCCCTTCCTTGCCTTCGGCACATGAAACTGTAATTTCCTGCCCATTTTGAATGATATCCGTGGCATTGCCACAACCGACCACAGCAACCGTTCCGAGTTCGCGCGCTACGATAGCAGCGTGGCTTGTCCTTCCGCCTTTATTGGTAATGATAGCGGCGGCTTTTTTCAATATCGGATCCCAATCGGGATTGGTGATGTCGGTTACTAATATTTCACCGTGTTGTAACTGGTCGCCTTCTTGCGGATTTTTCAAAATTCTGGCCCTACCGGTCGCTATTTTACTACCCAAAGCGATACCCTGTGTCAAAAGTTCCCCTTTTCCTTTAAGAGTAAAAATTTCCCTTACCTGCTTTTTCTGTTTTGCATGAATGGTTTCTGGACGTGCTTGCACAATGTAAAGGCGATTGTTTAAGCCGTCTTTTGCCCACTCAATATCCATCGCTTTGCCATAATGTTTTTCGATTAAAGCACACCATTGCGCCAATTGAATGACTTCTTTATCTGTTAGTGAAAAGCGATTTTGGTTTTCAATAGATGTATCAATATTTGCAATCGTTTTATCCGCAGAAAGCACCCCTTCCTTATTATTTGTATTTTCAACGTATAACATTGTAAATTCCTTTCTGCCGCAACTGCTTTTTAAGATAGGATTGAAATTTTCATTGAAAAGCGTGGGTTTGAAAACCGTCCACTCATCGGGGGTTACACGCCCTTGCACAATATTTTCACCCAAGCCCCAAGTACTGTTAATGATAATGCCGTTTTGAAAACCACTATCAGGGTCAATCGTAAATGCAACTCCCGATGATGCTTTGTCGCTCCGCACCATAAACTGCACCCCCACCGAAATAGCGACATCAATGCCCGTAAAACCCATATCGTGGCGGTATTTTATAGCACGGTCAGTAAATAAAGAAGCATAACAGCGATGCACGGCATCAAGCAATTGCTGCTCGCCGCTGATGTTTAAATACGACTCCATTCTACCCGCAAAACTTGCGGTTGGCAAATCCTCGGCAGTTGCACTGCTGCGTACTGCTACATCTATATTAGGAATACCTCCCTCCGTACAAAGCACTTTGTAAGCATCATTAAGGGCATCAATTACCTCTTTTGGAAAGGTAGCGGACAAAATCAACGCCCGTGCCGTCTCTCCAATTTCAATAAGATTGGAATAATGTTTCGTATCTAAGGAAAGCAATAAATCATTGAGTTTTTGCTCAATATTATTTTGCTTGCGAAATAGGCGATACGCATCGGCAGTGAGGGCAAAACCATTCGGAATACCTATGCCTTTTGGGTTGAGCTGATTATACATTTCGCCCAAGGAAGCGTTTTTACCGCCCACTTTTCCAATATCAGCAATGCTGATTTGGTTAAAAAATAAAATAGTGTCCATTCTTTTAATACTTTATTGGATGTATTTACACTTTCCTTGTAGATAGTTGCTACAAACTTTGTTACTTTTTCCTAAAAATAACCAAAGGAACCTTAGCATCAAAAGCCAAATCGGCTGAGTTGCTTGATGCGAAAATTCGATCGAACCAACCTCTATTTTGCTTGGTAAATAAAATCAACAAAGCAGGTTTCGCGCTCTTTAAATCATCATTTAAATGGTGAGCCAAAGAGTGTTCTAATAACATTTCTTTGAATTTAAATGGGATATTGAGTGGCGCATATTTGAGGGCGGCATCTTCCACTATTTTTTTATTTTTTGCTTTATCTATCCAATAGTCGTAATTGACGACGACTATTTTAGCGTTTAAGTTTTTAGCAAATTGGGCGGCAATATCTAATTCAGGAAACAGATTTTCTAAATCGCTCGCATACCAAACAGTTGTGAGGGGTCTTGTTCGGTAAGTATGGGGCACAACGATAAGCGGTATAGGCGAAGTGGTAACGAGTGTCGAAGCAGTAGAACCGAATACCTTTTTAATTACGCCTGCCCCTCTTGTACTCATACAAATATAGTCCGCTTTTATAGCCTGAGCATAGGAGATAAGCGTATCTTCCAGGTCGCCTCCAATACCCACTACGCACGTAAGGTTGTCTAGGGGAAGCCCTTTCTTTTTGAAGGTTTTAGTCAGATATTTAGCCAAAATGTCCTGCTCTCGCTCCTTTTCCTGAGCGATATATTCATTGTATCTGTGCTCTGTCCATGAAACAGGTTTTAGCATTTCTATGCCATAGTAAAAAACAAGTTCAAATCCGCCTAATGCTGATAAATTGAGTGCAAATTGAATACCTGCTTTAGCATTTGCAGAAAAATCTGTGGTGACGAGTATTTTTTTCATTTTTTATAGTGTTTGATATTTGGAATGAGCATTAAATAAAGGAACAAATTTGGCGGCCTTATTTTGCCCCTCTTTTCGTTATTCATCGGTTGTTTAGCACCACTAAACGCCCTCTTCATGCCTTAATAGTGACAAAATCGTCTCCCCAAATCTGTACCTTTATTTAAT
>JBEAVK010000227.1:0-20039 GCA_041160955.1 Bacteroidota bacterium | reverse complement strand
CCTTTCTTTTCGGTCTTCACCACATTGCCATTAGCATCAATGGTGATGATTTCGATACCAAGTTCTTTCAAGCCTGGCATTACCTTTTGGGAATCACCAGCCATAAACCAACCTAGATTAGCAGGTTTGATTACTTTTTTCGCTACCTCGCGGGTATCTTTAAGCGTAAGCGCATTTACACGCTTGCTATATGTTGTCCAGTAATCATCGCTAAGTCCATAACGCACGAGGCTTCTTGCGCTACCATTTACGGCTGCATTGGTTTCCCACATGCCCGACATACCCATTACGGTGTTCTGTTTGGTTTTGTCAAATTCGGCTTGTGTCATTTCCTTATCTGCGACAAAAGTATTCACCTCTTTAATGATTTCTTGGATACTTTCTTTGGTTTTATCGGTTTGAACCGGCGCAAAGATCATAAATGGACGCTGTCCTTTTGTGTTTTGGATAAATGAACCTGCTCCATAAGACCAGTGTTTGTCCTCGCGGATATTGAGGTTGATACGGCTAGTAAAATCGCCGCCCAATACATTGTTCATTTGCTCAATAGCCGTCTCGTCCAATTCTCCATATTTTTGAGCCAGGTAACCCGACATAATCATACTTTGTTGGCTTTCTGGGCGATCAATCAAGAAAATCTTACCGTTGTTTGCCGTTTTCACCTCAGGAATTACCTTTTTAGGTGTATCGCCTTTTTTCCAAGTTGCAAATCGTTTTTCCAATTTTTCTACCACTTCTTTCATCGTAATATCGCCTGTAACTACGATAGTTGCGTTGTTAGGACGGATCCATTTATCGTAGAAGGAACGTACATCGTTGGTTGTCATAGACTGAACAATATCTTCCTCGCCCGAGCCAGACATCGGCATTGCATAAGGATGATTTTCGCCATACATCAATTTTGGTGCTACGCGCATCACCATACTTTGTGGTTGTTTTTTCTCATTTTTGATACCACTCAATTGCTGATCCTGCAAGCGTTTGAAATCGGCATCCGGGAATGCAGGATTTAGAACGATATCCGCCATCAAATCAAGACTTGGATCTAGGCTTTGCTTGAGGGTATTCAAAGTAACATAAGAATAATCCAAGTCGCTAGAAGTATTAATACTAGCCCCTAAAAGTTGTAATTCTTCGCTAATTTGGAGGGAATTACGTGTTTTAGAGCCTTCATCCAGCATGTTCATTGCGATGGAGGCCAAGCCGAGTTTGCCACCAAATTTATCGGAGCAGTAACCTGCATCAAACATCATACTGGCTACCACAGTTGGGCTTTCGGTACGGCGGGTCAATATTACTTTCATGCCATTTTTGAGGGTAGCACGCTCGATAGAAGGAAACTTAGCCTCTACATTAGCACCCAATGGCGCAATAACACTACGGTCGGCTTCGGTACCAGAAGTGCTGTACTCTGGGAATGGCGTACAAGTAAGTACAAATTTACCATCGGACAACCAGCGTTTTGCAGCATCTTGAAGGTCTTTTGATGTGGCTGCGTTATATACTTTTAGCATTTTTTTGTAGTAATCAGCAGAATTGCCATATACTTCATTGGATGCCAGCAAATCACTTTTACCGCCAAAGCCACCAATACGCTCTAATCCTTTGATAAAATTGGCGAAATAAGCAGATTTTACGCGTTTCATCTCATCCGCAGTAGGGCCATTGGCCAAAAACTCAGCCATGGACTCATTAATTGCTTTCTCCACTTCCTCCAACGTTTTACCCTGTTTTACACGCGCACCTACGTATAGATTACCTGCTATTTCGGATGGGCCGGCAAAGCAAAACACGCTAGTACACAATTGTAGATCATAGACCAATTTTTTGTATAAACGACTGGTTTTTCCTGAACCTAGTACATCACTAACCAAATCTAGGTATGCGGCATCATTGCTACCCCATTCGGCTGTATTCCATACCATTACCACCTGTGATTCAGGTACACGATCTTGGAATGATGCGCGGGTTTCGCCTGTACGTTTAGGAATATTTACTCCCGGACGAATGAGGGTTGGCCCTGATGCAATATTGCCAAAGTATTTTAGCACTTTTTCGTAAGCGGCATCCGGTGTGATATCACCAGCAATAACTAAAACCGCATTGGCAGCACCATAATAGGTTTTAAACCATTCATGCACATCCTCTAATTTGGCGGCATTAAGATCTTCCATTTCACCAATAACGGTATGTCCATAAGGGTGGTGTGGTGGGAACATTTCTTTTTGGGCAATATCCCATCCTTTAGCATAAGGTTGGTTTTCGCCTTGACGCTTTTCATTTTGCACTACGCCACGTTGCTCGTCTAGTTTTGCTTGGTCAATAGCACCTAACAAATGCCCCATACGGTCACTTTCGAGCCATAGTACTTGATCGAGGGCGTTTACAGGTACATTTTGGAAGTAATTGGTTCGGTCTTCGTTGGTTGTACCATTTAGATCGGTCGCACCAATGGCCTCCATGACTTGGAAGTAGTCTTTGTTGTAATGCTCCGAACCATTAAACATCAGGTGTTCAAACAAGTGAGCAAAACCAGATTTGCCCCATTTTTCATTTTTAGAACCCACATGATACCATATATTAACGGCAACAATTGGTGCTTTGTGGTCTTCATGGACAATGAGCCGAAGCCCGTTGGGCAATACAAATTTTTTATAAGGGATATCAATGGCATCAGGGTTATAATCCTGTGCCGACAAAGAAGTACACATTGATACGAATAAGAGCAATGCGAACAGTTGAAACTTTTTCATGCTTTAAATTGTGATGGTTAAGACTTAAAATCAAGTGCGAAATTGAAAAAAATGCCTTTGTAAAGACATAAGTTTGGATAAATGGTTGAAATTCATCTCTAAACGGCTGTCACCGTGGACATAAATTTTACTTGCCTTTATAAGATTGGCGGACTATTTCTAAAAGAATTTGAGATAGATTTAAAAAATGAATACAATTTCATTTACAAACAAACCAAATAATGTTTTAAAAAGAGGAGCAAAAGTACAACAAACCGCGTAAATTAATATAGCCTAAATATTCAATAGCATTAACCGAATATTATAAGAGACTACTTCTTGACAAAAAGAAGTTAATCTTTAGCTAATTACGATTATTGGCACTACTTTTGCGGCTGAAATAAAGTTCAGTATATTCTCATACCAATTACATAATATTCGCATTTACACAAAATGGTTCACTTTACAACCATTTTTTAACAATGCTTATAATCGTCTATGAATATTCACCTCGGTGCTGATAAATGGAGTTTTGCTGCATTTTATCGCCTCTTTGTTGTTACATTGCTTCTTTTGATTGGTGTTTCTACGCCTACGAAAGCGCAATGTACGTTGATATGCACTGCCGATCTTCAAACATCCCTCCCCGCTTCTGGTCAATTCACAATTCCAGTTTCATTAGTATCACCGACGGCTGCATCACTTTGCCCCGGTGCATTGGAACTTACTACTTGGAATGCCGCAGGGCAAGTATTGCCCAATAATACGATAACCTGCGCCCAAGTTGACGAAGTAGTGCAAATTAGGGTAAAACATATTGCATCAGGCAATAGTTGTTTTTCCGAAATAACAGTAATGGATATGCTACCACCTGTCCTTTCCTGTCCCCAAAAATACGTGCAATGTACACAGTCAACCGCACCATCATCTATAGGAATGCCTTCCATTATTGACAATTGTACACCATACAACGCGTTAAATATCAGTAGATTTGACATACCTACTCCCCTACCTTGTGGCACTATTCAAAATGGCCAAAAAGTAGTAGAAAGAATAGATAGAACATGGCTCGCAACTGATGCGTCTGGCAATATGAATACCTGTTTAGAGCGCATTTGGATAAGAGCACCCGTGATGGACAGCGTAATCTTTCCAGTCAATAAAGATGATATTAGTGCTCCTTCCTTATCTTGTGGACAAAATCCACTAGACCTAAACCTCACTGGCCAACCATTGCTTTATGGTGTGCCGATTAACAATTCTGGCCCTTGCAAACTAGGATTAACCTCAAGCGACCAAATCGTAACTGGTTGTAGTCCAGGAAGTTACACCATACTTCGCAATTGGATTTTAGTTGATTATTGTAGTGCTCAGGTGCGACAAACCATACAAATCATTAAAATAACTGACCAAATAGCACCCCAGATTCAAGCACCCGACACCTTGTCATTTAATACCGACGCAGCAGTTTGCTCTGCAACGGTACTCTTGCCTAATATAGTTACGAGTGATTTTTGCTCTGCTGTTACGGTAGTTCCTAATTGGCAATATGGCACAGGGTTTGGGCCATTCAGCGGTGTCACAGTAGGCAGCCACACGCTTACCTGGCTCGCTACTGATGCTTGCGGCAATACAAAAACGGCTACTACTATTGTAAAAGTAGCGGATAATGTAGCCCCTAATGTAGTTTGTGTGGCAAGTCTAGTAGTATCGCTGGGTAGTAGCGGGCAAGTTTTAGTGAATACATCCTCTTTGAACGCAGGTAGTTGGGATAACTGTGGACCAGTATTTTTAAAAGTTACCCGAAATGAAGTAGTTTGGGCAAGTTCTGTGGCATTGACCTGTGCTGATGAAAACCAACCCATAGCACTCAAACTCCGTGTATCAGATACAGGGGGCTCGTTCAATGACTGTGTGGTAACAGTTACCGCAAGGGATTTTATGAAACCAACGCTGAGTTGCCCACCAGCCATTACATTAAATTGCCTTCAAAATTCCAATGACCTAACCTTAACTGGTCAAGCAACGGCAACCGACAACTGCACCCTGCAATCACTCAACTACGTGGACAACGGTACAATTGCGGGTTGTAACACTGGTGTGGTTACCCGTCGCTGGATGGCTACCGACCAATCTGGTAATACACGTACCTGCGACCAAACCATTACTTTAAATCCTATTTCCACCATTTCAGTCACCTTTCCTGCTTCTGTAACGCTCAGCAGTTGCTCCAATGCGATAAATGTATTGCCGAGCGCAACAGGAAGCCCTAATATTCTAGGTACATCTTGCTATCCATTGGTCGCAACATATACCGATGAGATATTAAATATATCACCACCAGCGTGCTTTACTATTTATCGGACATGGAAAGTAATTGATCATTGTATTTATGACCCTAATGGCGGTACACAAGGGATATGGGAGTATGTACAAGAAATAAATGTTACCGATAATACAGCACCCATACTTACTATTCCAGAAGATATTACGGTGTCGTCGGATGCGATGAATTGCGGTGTTTATATAGATTTTATGCCCGCCACCGCTACCGACTGTAGTAATAGTACTGTAATCAACTATGTAGCACCTAACGGGCTTGGAGGAGCAAATGCATCTGGCTGGTACACGCCTGGCATTCATAATATTATTTTTACAGCTAGTGATGGTTGTGGCAACTTTGCCCAAAAAACATTAAAAATTGTAGTTCAAGATCTACTGGCTCCCACTGCAGTTTGCATCAATGGATTATCGGTGAATATTGGCCAGGGAGGTGCGGCCATACTATCCCCTACCCTGTTCAATGGTAACTCTACGGACAATTGTACCCCACAAGACAGTTTAACGTTTAGTATTGATCCGCTTTATTTCGCTTGTCAACACGTTGGCCAACAGCAGGTTACACTAACCGTCACGGATAAGGCAGGTAATTCGGCGCAATGCCAAACTTATATCAATGTGCAAGACAACCAGAATTTTTGCGCCCAACGCAAAATTTCTGGATATATACGCACGCCACAGGGGCTACCTGTATATGGCGTAACGGTAAGGGATGGACAAGGACATACCGTTAAAACGGACTCAACTGGTTATTATTTATTTGACCATTTATTACCCGGTAAAGACTATATCATAAAGCCCGAAAAACAGAGTAATTGGGCAAATGGAATTAGTCCTTACGATTTTGTTTTGATATCAAGGCATATCCTCAATTTGGAGCCGATGAACTCGCCTGAAAAAATCATCGCAGCCGATCCTAATATCTCTACAACCGTAAGTACTTTTGATATTGTGCAGATGCGCAAAGTGTTGCTCGGTACACTTTCCGAAGTACCGAATGGCAAATCTTGGCGATTTATACCAAGTACACACGTATTTGTCAACCCAGACAACCCCTTTGTACCTGCTTTTGAGGAAGAAATTAAGATATTTGGCTTGGAGTCCGATCGAACAGGTGTTAATTTTAAGGCCATAAAATCGGGTGATATCAATGGCGATGTCAACCCGTTAAGTATAGATTAACGGATTATTCCTCAAAAACGAGTTCTACCACATCTTCTTTTTTAAGTCCTAATAAGGTGGCTGCTTTGCCAAAATTGATGGCTATTTCCAATAACCCGATGCTATTGAACAAGCAAAGCGTTTCCCCCATCGGCACATCGGAGTAATTGGAAGACAAGGCGACGATAGGGTCATTCCGTTTAAAATACAGCGAAAACCCCCTGTTTTTACCTACTTCTTCAAATAATTCCCGTTCAATATTTAAGACAACATTTTCAAAATGGTCGATATGCACCACTGTACCGCGTATTTGTTGGGCGTGAATAACTGGCCGTAATAATATACGACGCAGGAGCATTGTTTCGGAAGCCGTACCTAATTGTTCAAAATCATGATTGGAAACCCACTGACCCAATGCCAAAGCAAACACATTTTTTACAGCAAAATGAGCAGGCGCATCGGAAGCGTCTAATTGTCGGATATCTGTTAATGCTATATCGCCCAGAAGTAGCGACAATATGCCGTTGTCGGGTGCAAAAAAATATTGCCCACCATGACGAACGGCAACAAACCGCGACTGGCTACTATACACACAATTCACAGCCAATAGATGCACGGTTCCATCCGGAAACTCCATCCAAGCGTTTTTGAGTACTAATGCGGCCTGAACAATATCAAAGGGTTCAATTTGGTGTGAAATACTTACCAATTGTACCGCAGGGGCGGTTTTCAAAATTGCGCCTTTTAGCGCAGCTGCATACCAATCTTTTTCGCCAAAATCTGAGGTTAGGGTAACTATAGGCATTTTTTCTCGTTCTTTAGGAAACTTAACTTGCAACTTCCTTGTTGAAGTACGTTAGATTATCTGTACTTTTGTGGGTGCAAAGATAGTCAACAAAAACAGGCGTAAGAACTTGTTTTGATTTTATTTTCAATCTAATAAAATCTTTTAAAAAAGCATTAAAATAAATCATTCATTTTAACCCAATACGCACTTTTGAGCGAAATAATTCTAACAATTGATGGCGTTGATCCCCTCGCACTCTATGGCGAGAACAACGCTAAACTAAATCTACTCCGCAAAGGATTTCCCGATATTACGATTACTTCAAGGGGAAATAGCCTTAAAATTGCTGGCGAAAAAAAGGATACACAAGCAGCAAAGGGTGTTTTTGAACAAATGGTGCGTTACCTACGCGAACACAACGAACTCCCCGTTCAAACGGTAGAAGATATGTTGGGTGGCGAAAACCCATTCGAGGTGCGTATTCCCGTAGTGGGCGATAACGGCTCTAATACCATCCTACACGGTCGCGAAGGCCGCCCGATAAAGGCCAAAACCCGCAACCAAAAACGCTTGGTGGAGTCTTGCGAGGTCAATGATATTGTTTTTGCAGTTGGCCCTGCTGGTACTGGTAAAACCTATACCGCAGTAGCCATCGCTGTGCGTGCGCTCAAAAACAAGATGGTGAAAAAAATCGTCCTCACCCGCCCTGCGGTGGAAGCAGGTGAAAAACTCGGTTTTTTGCCCGGCGACCTTAAAGAAAAAGTAGATCCTTACCTACGCCCACTGTACGATGCCCTCGACGATATGCTGCCGATGGACAAATTACAGTTCTTTATGGATAACCGTATCATCGAAATTGCTCCGCTGGCTTTTATGCGCGGACGGACGCTTGATAATGCCTATATCATCCTCGATGAAGCACAAAATGCCTCTCCTTTGCAGATCAAAATGTTCCTAACGCGTTTAGGACCTACAGCAAAATGTATTATCACGGGCGATTTGTCCCAAATTGACTTACCGGGCCACCAAAAATCTGGCCTACAACAAGCCATGGATATTTTGGATGGCGTGGATGGTATTTCGATTATGACCCTTACTACCGAAGACGTGGTGCGTCACCGATTGGTAAAAGACATCATCAAGGCTTATGATAAGATTGAAAATGAAGAGCGTATTAAGCGAGAGCAACGGAAAAAAGAGCGCGAACGGAAGTTGAACCCCGGTGCTGTGGTGGATGATGAACCAGAAGGTGAAGAATCATAAGAACACCATTATGCTCAACGAATATGCGTCAATTTTACAAACCTGGGCTTTAGCGCACCCGCGACCGATGCCTTGGAAAGGGATCAGCGACCCATATCGGATTTGGCTATCTGAAATTATACTACAACAAACGCGTGTAGAACAGGGACTCCCCTACTACGAACGCTTTGTGGCTGCTTATCCCACTATTTCGGATTTAGCAGCAGCGCCCTTGGACGATATTTACAAACTTTGGGAAGGTTTGGGGTATTATTCAAGGGCGCGTAATATGTACGCCGCTGCGCAATCTGTTTTGAAGGAGCACCATGGCGAATTCCCCACTCAATACAAGGATATTAGGGCATTAAAAGGCGTTGGCGATTATACCGCTGCGGCTATTGCTTCGTTTGCTTATAACCTGCCTTACGCTGTTTTGGATGGCAATGTGTATCGGGTACTGTCGCGTTGGTTTGGTTTGGATACGCCTATTGATAGTACTATGGGCAAACAGGTATTTGGCCAATTGGCCAATGAACTATTGGATGCTGCACAACCGGCACTCCACAATCAAGCCATGATGGACTTTGGTGCTACTTGGTGTACGCCTAAACAACCCCATTGCGCAGATTGCCCTTTTCAATCGCGCTGTAAGGCATTTCAGGATAATATGGTGCAAAACCTGCCGGTAAAATCGAAGAAAATGGTCAAAAAAGAGCGATTCTTCCTGTATTTAGTGTTCAAGAAAAACGGACAAACATTCCTAAGAAAACGAACTGCAAAAGATATTTGGCAAAATCTGTGGGAATTCCCTTGTATTGAACCTGAAACACTGCCCACTGACTTAGATACGGCTAACGAAATTATTTTCGACTATTTTCCGAGTAAAAAGCCGTTGAAAACGACCCAAATATCAAAGGTTTTTCAGCAAACATTGACGCACCGTTGGGTTTCCGCAGTATTTGTAGAGGCTGAAATAGAGGATATTAATGACTGGGCTGCCGACTGTAGTCCTACCGCTTGGGAGGGCGATTTGGAAGGAATGACAGTGCCGCGAATCATCGAATGGTATTGGAAAGACCCTTAGTCCCCATGGAGTACCCGATTAAATAAATTTCCCATTGATTTTTTACTAGACTCCAAATCATCGCGCCCTTGGTTGCGTTGTTTTACATCCCATGCACCGCGTTCGTTTTTGTATAAAAGGAACGAAAACACATAGTTATTATTCGTCAGTGTATCGCCAAGCAAGCCAAACCGGAGGTCGTTGACCTGAAAAGTATCACCATTATAAGGCAACACATTGTAATAACCATCAGAGAACCATAATAGGAACTTCTTTGCACGGTCGTCATTGGGTATATGATTGAGGAGTGCATGGTTTTTGGGTACAACCGAAAGCGGCTTTACACTTGGTTGGCGGTCATTAAAACCATATAAGCCAAAGTAATAAGCCGAATCACTCTCCGCTAAAACAGTCCAAACTATATTATTAAAAATAGATGGATTGCTCTGAAACCGTTGGTAAGGTATATTGCGCGATACTAATTCTTGTTTAAAAGAACGCTCTACGGTTTGTTTATGCCAATAAGTATAACCCAAATATCCACAACTCCAAATGATGCCTACCCATGTCATGGCAGCGCGCCAGGTGTTATGACGCACAAAATTGGCAGCAATAATTAAGCAAATCGCAAAAGGAACGGTATAAATCGGATCTACCACCGAGACGGTATTCCATTGGATACGAATATCGGAAAAGGGTTGCCAAATTTGAGTGCCCCAACTGGTAAAACAATCTAAAATTGGGTGGGTAAATATGCTCCAAAAAAAGAGTTGTACCCATGTACGATACGGTGCTTCTACGGCAGAAAAATTGCGTTTCCAATAATCCAACCACAACTTACGGAAAAACCATATACCTAAAGCGAAGGTAGGCAAAAAGATATACCAACTGAATCCTTCTCCCAAGGCAACTGGAATAAAATTGATACCAGCAATAGCAACCACAAATAGTATGATCCACGACAGTGCAAAAAAAGTTTTATACCCTTTTCGCTGATGGATACTTCGATCATAGAACCGTTGCGCCATCCAAGCCAATACCCAGGGAGCCAATGCAGCAAACAAGAACGAGTGCATAAATCCACGATGAAAAGAAGTGGAGCCTATTTCGTCCGTAAAAAAGGTAGCAAATACATCTAAATCTGGAATGGTACCCCCTAAAGCCCCCCAAAGCATAGCCCTGTTGCCTAGTTTTTTCCCCGCTACCGCTTCTCCGCAAGCTGCGCCTAATACGATCTGTGTTAATGAATCCATTTTATAAACTGTGCTGTTGTGGATCTACCAGTTTGTGTATCAATTAATTGCAAAAAATATGTTCCTAATTCCAAGCCTGTACAATCCAATCGGTATTGCCCTGCGGCAGCCGGAAGGCGTTGCTCTAAAATGGATTTTCCTGCTACATCCGTTACTTTAACCAATAATGAATGCCCTTGTTCATACTCAATATTCAAATAATCCTGTACTGGGTTGGGCGAAACACCCAATTTGAGTGCTTCAACCGTAGAAACACCCGTTGGATTATCCACCAAGCCATCGCAATTATTGTCAATATTATCCATAATTTCGGGCGCGTCGGGAAAGATGAAGGCGTTATCATCGTTACAATCTTCGTAGGTATAATACCCATCTCCGTCATTGTCGTTATAAAAATAATCGCGCGCTAACACAAAAGCGTCAATAGCGCATTGGCTACCAATGGTACGTCCGGGAATATCATCAAAAGGTGCGTGAATACCGCCCCAAATCCTAGATAAACTGGTTTGGTCTGCCGCATCGCGGTAGGTAGCCCATTGCAGATTAACTGGCAACGATGGGCCTTCTTCAAAGGCGAGAAAGCCACTATTTTCACCAATAGGAAATACACCCATTCCGCCCGGAAAAAATGGATCGCCGGTTACGCCAGTGATAATATCGGCTGCCGCACGGGAGAACGTTGAATGTCCCGATATAAACCCAGCAAATGGAGGTGTTATAAATGTCTTTTTCTGGTATGTAATAAACGACTCACCGAGTATCCATGCCGAACCTGATTCAGCCACAGTAGGCCCTTGCACGGCAGCATGGCCTTTCCATGTGTATAGTTTTACTTTACCTATATTTTCATTATTGGCTCCCGCCAATGGGTCGCCCGACTGTACCAATTCCACAAAACCGGGTATTAATTCTAAGCCTTCGGGGTGATACGATGGTAGCGCAGGATCGGAACTTTGCCCTTTGGAGGCCATATAACGCAGTACTGAAACCGGACGACTAGCATCGTACCACCCTTTGATGCCCCATGCAGATATAGCAGCATCGTGCAGTGCTCCACCAAGGGCAAAGTAGATCTTAACATCCGATTCTAATTTATCTAGTTCAGGGCCTTTTCCGTTAAATTTACGGACAAAACCAGGTTGATCCATAGCATAATTCAAGATAGAATACCAGTGTCCCGGTGGTGTTTCGGAGTTTGGCCCATCTGCCCAAAATTGAGAAATTACACGGGTATAATCACCTCTAGGCACTAAATTGGGCGTATATGGTTGTCCGGTTTTGGGGTTCAGCGCATGTCCGATACCATTGTCGCCACCACCTTCAAAATCATAAAAACTGGGATAATCGGCTAATGACGCTGGATAATCTTGCACATTCCCAATGGATGCCGGTGAAATATCCCATAACACACCATCTTTTGTATCGTGGTGGCTACTCCATGCAGCCACCATTGCATTGCCCCATTTATAGGCTAAAGTGCCGAAATCATCGGGATTTGTTGTATTAAAAATAGGTGGTGGCCCAGGATCGTGGTACACCGGATATTCCCAATTACCCCTAAAATACGACGTTTTGTCGCCATTATCCATCGCAAACGGCACTACCCTGCCCCATTCAGGCATTTGGAACTTCTGGAGCGCAGGAATTGGATTGCCATTTTGATCCACTGCACCTTCTACTCGGAGTGCCTGCCAGCGGTTTGGATCGGTCAAACTCGGATTACCGGGCTGTGAAATATCCAATGGTTCATTCACTGTAGTGTAGTTTTGAATCGCAAAAAGACTGGTCTCGTTGGAATTATCATTTAAGCCCAGTTGGATGATATATTCTGCTATTTTATTACCCAATGCCGATGGTTTACCTGTGGAATAATCGGTGGATAACTCGTTGATATCGTAGCCCATTTCGCTCATAAGCAATGCAAAACGGTATTGCGATAAATAAGCCTTTGGCGAAAACTGGAAGCGGCGATTGAGTACACGAAACGCGGCGTAGCAAATCGCTTCTTTGCGGGCGGCGGCTATATCAGCGGGTGCAGGTACACCTGTAAAAGGATAATTTACGCCGTTGATGGTGTTTCCTAAAATATATGGCTTCGCGATGCTGTCGTAGGCGGCCCATGCATCGTACATGGCCATCGAAACATGGAACAGGGTACGCGCATTTACGGGCGGACGGGCAAAATCCTCCCGCAGTCCGAGTAGCGTAAGCTCGCTCCACCTACGCGCAATGGATTGCTGGGCTTGTAGTGTAGTGAGCGCAAAAAAAAGTAAAAATGGTACAATTTTCATGGAACAAAGGTAAACACCTATTATTGTATATTATGGTTTTAGTATCATAATTTGGGAAACGACCATACTACTGGACATTTTATTAAAAAACACGTTTAACACACTTTTGAAATGGAGGAAAGTTACGTTTACGACACTAAAAAAAGTTTCGTAAACGTGACCTGTTACTTGCATTTTCAAAAATGTCCATTAACAGGGAAACGACAGAGGGTAGCATAATGCGCTCTGTAGATTAGAAAATAAGCACATTCTCATTCATCTAACAAGTGTGGATACGTATTTATACCTGATTTTAAAAACACGTATTTATACGCTGTAATATCTAATTAAGAATACCCCACCTTTGTGGCATAGAAACGAGTAAGATTTATGTCCCTAAAAAGAGTAAATTATTATCACCCTGTTTTTATGTTATAACACATTCCTTTTCACAAAAAAATTAATTTAACATGAATTTAAAAATTCATCCCTCTGTCGGGGTTGCTCGACTGGGAAACAGCCCAACAAGCATTTGCTTGTCACCGGAATCAATAGGAGGTCTTCCTTTTGATGCTGATGAGTATGGTAATTCACTAGGGCCAATTGTCCATTTTAAAGACCCGAAAGGTCTGATCAAACGGCAAGGCCAACCGTTTAAGATCTATGATGAAGACGGCACCGAAATCACCTTAGAATCGAAAAATGTTGCTTCCATTGAATGGATGGTTCACTTGGCCAATAAAAAAGCGGCATGGTACCAATACAGTGAATTACAAGGTAATTTATTGTATGGCCCATCCAATAGTTACACCAATCAAAACATTCCATTCCGTAACCCAAATGTTCCACACGATGAAAGGCAATCATTGATTGTGGATCCAGGCCCGAGAAGTATTTCAGGCAAAAGACAATCTATTGGTTTTGATAAGGACAATGTCCCTGATAAATACCCCGCACACTATCCTTTAAAAGAAGTAAAATATGGGGTACCAGTCACCACACTTGGGGATTTAAAGACGGATGATTACGGCAGATTGGTTGTCCTAGGAGGCTTTGGAAATGCTGGTGGCATCGAGGCACTCACAAGTTACGGTGGTTCCAGTACTTGGCACGATGATATATCTGATGGGCCTGTTTATTGTACCATTACCTTTAATGATGGTAACCCGGCGGTAACGCTTTCAGCATGGGTTATAGTAGGTTCTCCAGATTTTGCACCTGAAATTGTAAATATCTCCAACCTTAGCGACACGATGTTTGATGTAGGCGTAAGGCATTTTAATTTGGTACCGGATATGTACCAAAACGGTGTTTACAATAAAGCATTTATAGCCAATTTCCAGCGCGATATTCTACCAATTATCAATAGACTGGGTCGTTATCAGTGGGTCGCAAATGTACAGCCGATGATGGCTTTCGCTAGTAATATCTTTGATTTTACTGACCCTTCGGAGGCCAATAAAGCCAATCGGCTAAAGTATTTCTCTTATTTCAGAGAACTTGATGCGCAACCTCCAGTGCCGCCAAATTTGCCACAGGAGCAATTGTTTAAAACAAATGGGGGTGATATTTTCCCTATGATGCCCCTAAATTCTGGTAGTAATTCGGTGAGCAACACCAATATTATGAAGTTTTTGGCACTGGACGAAACCCAAATGTTTTTACTGGAACAGTGGGCAAATGGCAACTTCGTGAGCGATCCCAATTACAAGCCTTATCCTGTAAATGCAATGGACGCGGCCAGTGTAGGTAATTGCGTAGGACTACCTATGTGTCCGGGCATCGAAGTAACCTGGAATTTGCAAAACCCGATTATTTATGCTGCGCCTTATGCAATTAAACAGTATGAAAACGAAGCTTATTATTTTGCAAATGGCCTAACGCCTTCTCGTGACGAATGCCAAGGTGGTGGCTGCGAACCTGGTGACTTGACCAAACGAATGGCTTGTCCTTGGCAAGCAGACTTTTTCCAATGTACGGTTCAGTATATCAATTTTACTGATCCTTCCATAAACAAGGCCGAATTACCAGACGGATCAATGGCACCACTGCCCCCAACTTATTATTCATATTGGTGGCCACCACAAAGCCCATGGGATGTTATCGTAGGAGCATTCACGGAAGAAGGTCAAATAGCCACAAATGTGCCGGCTGGCCAGCAAATGAACTATGCCAGAGGTATTAATAGTTTTACCCAAATGGTAGAATATTGGCACGCTTTAGGTTTTATTCGCGATAAAAATGCAGGTAGCCAAGGTTATCCATTTATGGTGGAGACAGAAAGGACGAATGAAATATTCACTTTTAAAAATTGGTATGTAAGCAATATCAGTAATAATTTGGAAGATAGCGAAACACAAATTCCAGTGTTCTTTATCGATCCAAATCGCGAAAAAGTGAAAAATAAAAGCCCTAAAGCTATGTTGCTGGTAGAACACTTGGAAACTGCGGCTTTCAAAAAGATTGAATTGGGTGTTGGCGGACTTGGTTTCCCTCGTTCAGGCACTAGAAACAGACGTTAATCATGCTGCAACATTTCAAAACAGATGTTCTTATTGTTGGTGGAGGCCCTGCGGGGGCTTCCACCGCTTTGAGTTTACTTACTTACTCGGATCTAAAAGTGACGATCGTAGAGTACAGTGCATTCGATGCTGTGCGGGTAGGCGAGCAAGTTAGTCCTAGCTTGTTCGAATTATTGGAATACTTGAAGATTCAAAAAAGCGATTTTGAAGATGATAGCCTTGTCAAGGGATATGCCAATATTGCTGCTTGGGGAAGTGATCGTTTAAGCACCCGCAATTCTATCTTTAGCACACAAGAAGAAAGTTATCAGTTGGATCGGGAATCCTTTGACCTGCTTTTGCTCCAACAGGCCGCTCAAAGAGGTGCCGATATTTTCCCGAATACTAAATGTACTCATTTTAGACAAACAGAAAATAAAGAATGGGAAATAGACCTCTTGCACCAATCCAAAGGTGCATTCTCCATCACTGCAAAGTTCTTGGTAGATGCAACAGGAAGGCAAAGCAATATTTGTAGAAAACTGGGCATTCCATCTACACGACATGATGAATTAGTGGCTATTGGAGCCTTCTTGCAATTTGAAAATACAAGTACATTGCAACAAGACATACTACTAGAAACTGTCCCAGAAGGTTGGTGGTATTGTGCAACTTTGCCCAATGAAAAAATGACTTTGACGCTCTTTACGGATGCGGATATTGCAAAAGCACAACAATTGAATAAAAAAGAAAACTGGAATCGACTTTTAGCCAATACATTATTCGTTAAAAATAAAGTACATGGTTCAATATCTTACGGAAATCCTTGGGTCAAAAACGCATTTTCGCAATATACCAATACAACACTATCCAGTAATTTTATCGCCGTTGGCGATGCTGCTGCGTCCTTTGATCCTATTTCTTCGATGGGTATCGGATTTGCGGTAAGTTCGGCCTGCCATGCTGCAAAAGCAGTCATTGACTATTCCAACGGCCACCAAAACGCCATCAATCAATACCAACAAAATATTGAAAAAATTTTCACCAACTACCTCAATATTAGGTCTCAATTTTATGATAAAGAACGCCGTTGGCCGCTTGAACTGTTTTGGCAAAGGCGAATGATGCACACTCCTGTCTTAAATAGACTTGTTGCGGTAGGAGACCATCCGACCAGAAATTGATCTTTTCGTGCTGCTTTTCGGCTATTTTCTCGTCCGTAGCACTGCTACGAACTCGAAAATGAGCCTCAATCAACCCAAAAATCTCTAATTTCATGGTTCGGTCGCTCCTACCACAACAAGTCTGCTTAGTATTAATTCTAAATCCGTTTAAAATAAACTCTTAACATTACAACTATCCATCAACTACTGAGCATAGAAAAGGAGTGGAAATTGGTAAAAGAGGAAGTCCTCATTAGACTTCTATTGGTCGCTATTTCTGGAATTATCTCCATTTTTCATCTACATAATTCCAAAAATACGATTTATTTCTGGAATTATCCCTATTTTTCATCTACATAATTCCAAAAATACAATTCATTTTTGGAATTATCTCTATTTTTTTTACCTTTGCAGCCAATAATACCTTATAAAATGGAAAAACTCATTGGTCGGAAAGAAGAAAAAGCCCTGCTCGAAAGACTGAAACAAACAACATCGCCAGCATTTGTAGCGATCTATGGGCGGAGACGTGTGGGCAAAACCTTTTTAGTTAGACAGGTTTTCAAAGATCCTTTTGATTTTTACCTGACAGGTACGGCCAATGTAAATACACGCCAACAACTGATCAATTTTCATACGAATTTGATCCGACAGTTTCGGGTTGCCGAACATATTGCACCTCCAAAAGATTGGTTTGAAGCGTTCCAACAATTAAGTACTGCGCTTGAGGCACAACCAGCAGGCAAAAAAATCGTGTTCTTGGACGAACTTCCTTGGTTAGATACACCCAAATCAGGTTTTATCCCTGCGCTTGAATACTTCTGGAACAGCTGGGGAAGTGCACAAAACGACCTGCTTTTGATTGTTTGTGGTTCGGCAGCATCATGGATGATTAACAACCTAATCAATCATCGCGGCGGATTGCACAACCGCGTGACGCACCGCCTACAACTTGACCCGTTTACTTTGAAGGAATGTGAAATATTTTTGCAATCGCGGGGAGCCACTTACGAACGCTATCAAATTATCCAATTATTCATGGTTACAGGAGGTATCCCATTCTATCTCGATCAGGTGGATAAAGGCTTGACGGCTATTCAGAATATAGATAAACTTTGTTTTGAAAAAAACGGCCTTTTGCGCACAGAATTTGATAATTTATATGCCTCTTTATTCAAAAAAGCAGACAAACACGTTTCAATCATCGAAGCTTTAGCCAAGAAAAACAAAGGCATGAAACGGGAGGAACTCATGCAAAAAACAGGCATCCCGAATGGAGGCAGCCTCACGCGTATTTTGCTTGAATTAGAAGAAAGCGGTTTTATTCACCGTTACAAAACATTTGGCAATACATCTCGGGATAGTATGTACCAAGTATCGGATTTTTACTCGCTTTTCTACTTAAAGTTTGTCAAGACTGCTGACCTTGATGACCTAAACTCTTGGATAGACCGCCTTGACAACCCTGATGTCCGTGCGTGGAGTGGCTATGCCTTCGAGCAAGTATGCCGTGCGCACCTACGACAAATCAAATCGGCACTTGGTATCAGCGGTGTACAAACGAGTGCTAGTACATGGAATGGTTCTGATGGTGTTTCGCAAGCTCAGGTAGATTTAGTCATTGATCGCCGCGATCATACGATTAATTTGTGTGAAATGAAATTTTCAGTCCATACTTTTGTAATTGACAAAGCGTATTCAGAAGAATTGCGGCGAAAAGTAAGCGTTTTTAAAACAGCAACAGCCACCCGAAAATCAGTATTTCTAACTTTGATTACCACTTTTGGGCTGGCACAAAACGAATATGCTGGCAGTTTGGTGCAAAAATCATTGACGATGGATATATTATTTGAATAAGGAATTGTCCAAGTACTTATAAGACTACAACCCCATTTTCTGTCCATTCCGCTTAAAAGCACCTACTTGCTGCCCTATAAAATCTTGCTCAATTTTGTCTGCATCGGGCAAACCTACCGCCAATTGGGCATCGTTATCGGGCCAATAATTGGTTTTGAACAAAAAATCCCATACGCTGAGGGTAATCCCAAAATTAAAACCTCTTGGGTGCGAGGCCGGAAAATGTTTGGCGTGGTGCCAAAGGTGCATCTGTGGGCCATTGAGTAGGTATTTCAATTTTCCTAAGGGCAAGTATAAATTGGCATGCCCCAATTGCCCTGCTACAAACGTAAAAATATAGACAATGAAAAAATCGGAGATGCCAAAACCAAGCATGGCCAATGGTAAATATTCCAAACTCCTATAAATAAAATGTTCCATAAAATGATACCGCATCAGGCCACCAAAACCCATTACTTCTGTGCTATGGTGTACTTTGTGAAATTCCCACATCCAATCATAACGGTGCAATAACCGATGGATATTGTACTGCATAAAATCGCGAATGACAAATATGAGCAGCAATTGCACCCAAGCAGGTAATGCCCCCAATTGGATTGCAACGAGGTTCTTAATACCAAATAATCCAAGAAAATCGTTGAAAAGTTGTACAAATACGCCCGAAACAGCATTGTACAATACCAAAGAGAACAGGAAATAATTCCAAAAAATATAGAAAAAATCCAGCCAAAATCCCTCACGGATCATGGGTTGGTTCTTGCGCCAAGGAAAGGCAATCTCCAAGCCCCAAATCACTAAGGAAGCACCTAGCACCCAATAAAAATAATTATGCCAACTGGGGTATAAAATTTGATGCCACAAAAACTGGGCGTAATTGGTATAAGTATGGCTGATTAAATCTAAATATTTTTCCATTGTATTAGCCTGATAGCGCGCAAAAGTACCATTTATTATTACAGGATAATCCAAGATTCGATTTACTTTTGCATAAAAGGATTCAGCGTTTACCAAAAAATAAAAATGGGTCAGCAAAACACACACACGTCGGTATTGTTATTTCTAAATCTAGTTCAAGATAAATCTCTAACATGATGATGCTCAACAAAATACACCATATTGCCATTATTTGCTCGGATTATGAAGTATCTAAAAAATTCTATACGGAGGTATTGGGATTGACGATAATCAAAGAGACCTATCGGGCCGAGCGCTTATCGTATAAACTCGATTTGGCCTTAAATGGTCAATATACGATTGAATTATTCTCTTTCCCCAATCCTCCTGAGCGGCCATCGAGACCGGAATCCACAGGGCTTCGGCATTTGGCATTTGAAGTGCATGATTTGGATGCAGTTGTGGCTAAGTTGGAACAACAAAATATAGAGGTAGAGCCTATTCGGGTGGATGAAATAACAGACAAGCGTTTTACTTTTATCGCTGATCCTGATCGGTTGCCGATTGAGTTTTATGAAAATTAGTAACTGCTCGTGGCACACGGATTGCACGGATTAGACACGGATTTTAATAGGATTTCTTTAAAAAGCGGATTTTAATTAGGCAAAAACAGATAAATCCATGTGCTATCTAAGTTTTTATGAAAATTAGTGGGTGATGTCGTAGTACAAAGGGCATATCCCACACTATTTTTTGAGAAAAACTCTATTTTTGCA
>JBEAVK010000143.1:0-6958 GCA_041160955.1 Bacteroidota bacterium | reverse complement strand
CCGTTATCGTTCTCTCCAAGATGTTTCTTTTTGTGATCTTTAGGCTTTGATTTTCCTTTACGATTTTTCTTTCTACTTACCTTGTGTTCCATAATTATTACATGTTTTTACGCTTAGCGCGTTGGTGAGTGATATAGATTTAAGTCTAAAATTAATATTGATTGTTTATTGCAAACAAAAAGCAAAAAGTAAGTACTACTCACCATTTTTTATTCCACCAGCACAAAACCCGCCCAAAGGAACGGATCGCCGTATTGCGTCCGCATATCCGACTGCGCTGCTCTGAATGCATCGGGAATACTTTGTTTGTCTTCCAGCCAATGGGTATAAAACGCGGTCATAAATACCTGCGCCTGAAAATCGGGTACCTGCCACAAAGACATGATGAGGTACCGCGCTCCCGCAATTTTGAAGGCGCGTTGTAAACCATAAACACCCTCGTTACTCTGTATTTCGCCGAGACCCGTTTCGCAGGCCGACAGCACCACCAATTCTGTGTTTTTTAAGTGCAATTGACTGGCCTCGTAAGCAGTGAGGATACCGTCTTCCATGTTTGGGCGCAGGGGTATTCCTGTTTTCCAAGCGTGGTTGGCAACAGCCAATATCATACCGGCGCGGATCATCGGATACTCGGAAAGTTTAAAGGCAGCACCCGCTTGTACTTGATCTTTTTTTATGGCCTTTGGATCTGGGAAAAAATAACCATGGGTGGCGAGGTGTAATACGCTTGGCGAATTTATCGCCTTAATAGATTCTTCCGTAGCGTTCAGGCCATTGTACAGGGTCGTAGAAAATCCTGTTTTTTCCAATAAATCACCCACTTCATTGATTTCAACTTTGGTCCAAGGCAAGTATTTCCAGTCGTTACCGCGCAAAGTGGAATCTGTTTGTGCAAAATCGAAGCCCCGTTGGCGGTTTAGTTCGGTAGCGGGTGAGGAGGGCGTGGACATAGCGAGGTTGGACTCGTAAGTTATCCCACCATAAAGCAGCGCGGTAGGTGATGCGGGTATTTGGTGTGTACTTTGTTTGGTGGTAACCAGTTGTCGGGTACTACTTAGGGCTACCAATCGGTACGATTCCGCCATAGTTTTTCCTTCCTTGTTTGGAATCGCCCCGAGGTTCAGTCGATGGAGCAGACCATCTGGCGCGTGATATACGGTGTGTACACCAGCGAGTGCTGCTTCGAGCGGTTGCCAAATGAATTGGTACAGTTGATTGTCTTTTTGTCCTGATTTATATAAGGTATTAATAAAATCGGGCGATGGTTTTTCATTGGTTTGAAAAAGGGCAGCCAGTTGTTGTTCTTCAAAAAGCGGAATAAAAATCGGCTGGGTTGCATTGGGGAGCAACACTACCGCCGCATACAGCATACTATTGTTGCTCTGAATAGCATAATAAGGATACCGCGTAAACTCCACCGCCGCTTCGCCGAGTTGCAACTGCGCCTGCACTTCCTGCCAGTTGACTTGCTTTAGGGCAATATCAAGCCCTGTTATCTGTGCTACTAACACTTTCTCCAACGCATTGGCTTTTTCTTCCAAGGCAGCCAGTTTGCCTTGTTGATCTGAGGGAAGAGCATATAAGATGCCTAATTGGCGGTGAAGGGCTTGCAGCTGTTCAGATATATCGGCTGTTTCGGGATGGCTTTTTATCAGATCGTCCTTTTGTAGCAAACCATTCAATAAAAATCCTTTATAAAAAAGGATATTGTCGTAGCAGGTGCTCGCACATTCTCGGAGCGATGGTATAAAAGTTGTTTCTTTCACGGTATTGTCATGGAGATCTTCGGTAAATAAGTAGAGTTCTCTTTCCGACATGTACCGCGAGGCCGAAAGTAAGTGGTGCTTTTTTAATTCGGACAACTCCTCTAAAAAAAGTTTGGCATTCGTGAAATCCTTCATCGCGAAGTAAGCCCTCAATAATTTACCTAAGTTAGTCAGGTAAAGAATATGATCCTTGCCTACATGTTTTTCTAGTATGGCTTTGGCTTCTAAATTAAAAGTGATTGCCGTGGCATATTCTTCTTTATAAAAAAAAAGTTGGGCATAACTTTGAAGATATCTAGCATAGTCTAAGTGTTCTTTGCCCAACACCTGTTCACTAAGTTGTATTAATGTAGTGAAAATACTATCCGATAATTCCCAACGCCTCATACGCCGATTTAATTCAGCCAAATGATTTAGGCTGAGTAGGTAATTAGCATTTGTTTCACCGAACATTTTTTTTCGCATATTCAAGACTTTGGTATAATACATTTCGGCTAGTTCAAAATTGTCTGTTGTATAGTATAAAGCACCCAAATTATCCAATCCCGCCAAATAATCTTCGCTTTCCGTATCCTGTGCTGTTTCTCTGAGGGTCTTTGACTCGAGGTAATACGCTTCTGCTTTGGGGTAATTACCCGTATCGTAATACAAATTTGCTAAATTGTTTAGGATGGTCGCATAATCAGGGTGTTCCTTGCCCAATATACGTTCCCGTGTGTTTTTGGCTTCGATGCCTAATTTTTCTGCTTGCTCATATTCCCCCAAATTCTCGTATAAGCTACTCAAATTACCCAAGGTAGCCGCATAAGTAGCGCTTTCTTTGCCTGCTGTTTTTTCTCGAATATTCAATGCCTCAAGGTACAGCAGTTCTGCTTTTTTATACAGTCCCAGTTCTTCATATAACACTGCTGTATTATTGAGGCTCTTGCCATAATCGGGGTGCATATCGCCTAATATTTTTTTACGAATGTCTTTCGATTGCAGGTACCAAGGTAGTGCGTCATCGAAATCGCCTGTAAAATAACGCACCCTGCCTTGGTTAAAACAGGCATTACCATAATCCAGCGATTCTGTGCCGCAACAGGCGCGGGCCAACTGCTCCGCAGCGGCGCTCGTTGCTAATGCCTGCTCAAAATTTTGCTCGCTGGTATTGTCTCTGGATACTAGAATTAGGCTATCTACTTGCGGATTAGTGGTGGGTTGAGGTGTTTGCGCAAGCGCGAAAAATGGGGTGCAAAGCAAGGTAATTAGAATATAGCGCATAAAAAAAGGTTTTTTGTTTTACGCAAGTAACGGATTAAATTTCAGATAGGATATCCTTGGAATACCCTGAAAATCAGTAATTTAACCCAATATATTCAACCCATTACGTGCATTATTTCATTATTTTCACCGCTTTCTTTCCAAAAGCGTTGTATGGAGATTGCCCACGGTTTGCAATTTGCATAAACAGCGATAAAGCGGCTTCCTTTTTACCCGATTGCAACAAACTTAAACCGCGGTACCATTCCAATTGTGCATCCCAAGCAGGGATATGACCTTGCAAGGATTCCAAATAGGGGAGTGCTTCTGCGCCCTGTCCCAATTCCATTAGGCAATACCCTTTTAGGTAGCGAAGGGTATCGTTTTGGGGCATTTTTCGCTCCAATCGTTGCAACTGGATATAGGCATCTGCAAAATTACGTGCTTTTAACAACTGATCGGACTCGGTGAAGACTCCTCCGGCAGAGCGGTTTTTAAATGGGTAATCGGTGTACCAAATTTGGTTGAGCAGCAACTGAGCAGCATTGGTGTTGGTATCGTCTCCTCCGCGTAGCATGACCTGTGGGGCAGCATAGCGGGGCGGGGCTGGCTCCGCTTGAGCCATGGGGCTGCTCGGTGGAGTGGTTGTCTGCTTTTGTGGCGGCGGTGGAGTGGGCAATGGTTGAGGTTCTATGGCCTCTTGTTGCGGTGCTGTTACGGGCATTGTTTCTATCGCAGGCAGTGTTTTGGTGGCTGAAATACGCCAAAATAGCAAAACCGCACCCATCATTACAACAAGTACGGCAGCGGTAAATATCCATCGCCAAATGCTTTTTCGATGCAAAGAAGCACGTTCGGCCGCCGCTGCTTTTACTTTTTCTTCTATCCGCAAGGCGGTTAATCCTTCCTTTACTTTCTGGGCTGCATCGCGGGTTTCCTTGGGGCTGTCATTGTTCAAATATTGATTAAAGTCTTCCATGTTCATGTATTGATTAAAGTCCTCCATTGCGCTCCTAATTGTATCAATTTCTTCATACAATCACTGCGTTTCATTTTAAGTGAGTCGGCGGTTGTGTATCGCGTCATTTTACCTTGAATTACCTCTTCGTCGCTATAGCCATCAATATGATGCAGCCGAACTACCTGTTGGCAGGGTTCGCCCAGTTGAGTGAGTAGTTGTCGCGTCATTTCGGCGGCTTCTCGTTGCTTTTGTTCCGTCTCCCAAGTCTCGTCGTGCAAATGTTCATAGTTATCCAATGGTTCAGCAGATTTCTTTTGAGTCCGTGTTGCCATCAACGCCAATCGTTTGGCTATTTCTATGAGGTAAGTAGAGGGCGCATGCCCCTGAAACAGGTAAGAACCATCTTCAATTTTTTGAAGAAAAATCACCGTACTTCTGTTTAAAATATCTTCTGCCTCAACACTCGATAAACCATACCCCTTAACCAACTGCTGCACCGTTGCTAAGGCTTTGGTTTGAAGTAATACAATAGCCGCAGTCTCTAATTTTTGTAAGCCTACAAATAACTGTTCATTGCTCTCGTATTTTGGGGTTGGTTTTTTGTAACTGAACCACGAGCCTTTGGCCATGAATATTGAATGTTTATTGCATTAGAATTGCCAAAGGTAAACGAGTTTTGGTTTTTTTTAAGAAAAAAAATTAATAAGTATTTGGACACAATTAATTGTCATTTTGAACTTGGTCTTTTCCGCCTACAAATTTGAGAAAAGGATCAATTGCTTTTAGTTTGTGGCATCGGAAAGAAACGCCTCTAATTTGCCCACTGCTGCTGCCCAAATATCATTTTTTCTACTTTTTTTGAAAAAGCCAAAATGGCCTAGGTTTTTTATACCCAATTCTTGAGGAGTATATCGGGTCATTTCGACAGGCCGACTGCTTTTTATATGTTTCCAATAGTTATGCGTATTTTTTTCATTGGAAATGGTATCATCAACTGCCCAAAATAGATGAATCGGGAAATCATAGTTTTTAAATGAACCAACTGGTAAAGTATTTCCTGCAAATTTAGCATGAAAAAAATAATCTTGGTGCGCACACCAATTACGCCACTCCAATACCACGTTTTTAGGCAAATCTTCCATGATTTTAAACCTTTTGGCACTAATATACCCTGTTAACAAAATACTCAGCGGTGTAAAAATATAAAAGAAATAATGCGACTTTAACCGATACCCTAACGGCATGTGCGGCGCATAACCTGTAGAAACAGCAAAGCAGACCATGCCTTTCACGCCTTCCAAATTATGCATAAATCCTACTTGTTGACCACCAGCACTGTGTCCTAAAAGCAAAAAAGGCAATTCCGGAAACCGATGGTTCAAATATTGCTTCATCGCTGGCATATCCTTCAAACCATAATCACTAAATGTGTAGTCACAGTTGCGCATATCCACCGCAGCCGATGCGCCACTACCCCGATAGTCCCATAGGCAACAAATAAACCCATGCTCCGCCACATATTCTAAAAAAGACAGGTAAAACTCCTTCTTTGTGGCTGTTCCGTTGTTGAATTGGACAACAGCTTTGGGCTGTTGGGGGATCAGTAATACACCGTGGAGCGTTACCCCATCGGTACATTGTACCGTAAATGACTCTTTTTGGAGTTGTTGTTGTTGTTGTTGTGTCATAACCTATAATTTGATGCATTAATCTAATTTCGTCAAAACGTTGTTCAAAGCCTTTTTTAACAAGCTGGGGTCTTTTTTCAACTGCATCAGGATGATCGTGCCTTCAATTTCGGCGATGGTTTGTTGCACCACATTTTCCAATTCGACACCTTGATACTTTCCTTTAAAAATCAAGGATAAAGCGTTGTCGAAGCGTTGAAAAAAGTAGTTTATTTCAGGTAAAAAAGTATCTTCTACATGTGCTGTTTCTAAAATGGTATTGGCAAAAAAACAACCGCCAGTGCTACGTGTAAAAGCGTTGTAAAGGACATCGGTCATCTGTATTAACCGCTGCTGTGCAGGTAATAATTCGTCTTCCGCTATGCTAAAAATATGCTTATCGAACCAAAATGAAGTTGCTTGTAATGCCTTTTTCATTACATCTTCTTTATTCGTAAAATGATGATAAAACACGCCTTTGGTTAAGCCCGTTGCGTGCGCCAAATCATTCATCGTAGTCCTGTAATAGCCATTGGCCCGGAACACTACAATACTTTGTTTAATAATTTCTGCTGGTGTTGTTTTATGAATTGGCATTATACTGAACGTTTAGTATGCAAAAGTAGGGTGGTAATTTTGATTTGCAAATTTTTTTTCGAAAAAAGGAAAAAATGCTTACGAAAATTAAATTTTCACTGGCGATTATTAAAGATCTGCACCGGAATTTAATAATTTTGCGTATTTTGCTCCATATATTTTTGCTAAATTTTTCACCATGACACGACTTGTTTTTTCTTTTTTATTCCTTTTTCTGCTGACCCAAGCAAGTGCTCAACTCAACGGTAACTACACCATTGGAGGTACAGTACCCAGTTTTGCTAATTTTACAGCAGCGGCGGTAGCCTTGTCCACACAAGGTATTTCGGGCAATGTCAATTTTAATGTCCGACCTGGTATTTACACCGAACGGTTTATCATCAACCAAATTCCTGGTTCAAATACCAATAGGACGGTTACATTTCAAGCAGAAAATGGCGATAGCAGCAGTGTGTTATTGTATAGTGCATCCGCTACAAGTAGTACTAATTATCTGATTTGGCTGCAAAATGTAGGTCAAGTGACACTTAAAAAATTATCCTTCCAAACACCCGCAATGGGTGATTATTCGATTGCTATCAGCCTGTTCAATGCACCCAATGTGCGTTTGGAAAAATGCCATTTAACAGGTAGTTTAAATCCCGAAAGCCTTTATGAAAATAGAAGAGTATTGGTTGCCATAGGTGGAACTTGCCCAAATTTTGTGGCCTCCAATTGTAGGTTTC
>JBEAVK010000142.1:0-13828 GCA_041160955.1 Bacteroidota bacterium | reverse complement strand
CCCCTATTGCGATTTAACGCAGTAGGGGTCGTTCCAATGAATAAAATGATGTCAGTCGGCTATGTATGGGTCAATCATACTTGCTGGAAAAATAGATTGAGGCGGTTTGGTTTTATTACTCCAACACCTTCACAATCGTGCCGCCTATCGCCGGCGAATCGAACATGACCTTTAATTGTTCCCCTTGTAACATTGCACCGACGAGGAAAAGCCCTAAGCCATTGCCCCGTTCTTGGTTGGTGCCTCGTTCGGAAGCGGTCACTTCGCGCATCAGTTTGCTGCGTTGTTCGGGCGAGAGCCCTACGCCAAAGTCTTGGATACAAATTCCTTTGTCTTCTTTGAAAATGCGAATGGTCTGATTCGGAAAACTGTATTTGACGGCATTGGACAACAAATTATGGACGATGGTTTGTAGCTTTTCGGGCGCAATAGGTAGCATCACATCTTCTGCTAATTCATTTTGAATCGTCAAGGATTTGCTTTGAATCGCTACGCCTAATTCTGTCGTGACATTTTGAACAACTGACAAGGCATTTGCCCGAACGTTTTTATCTTTTGGGGCTAAAGATAACTTCTTCATTTTCAATAAATTAGTCAAAATGCCATTGACCGTATTGATTTGATCTTCCAGACTTTGGGAAGCTTGTGCCACGAAAGGGTCGTCTTTATTGAGTTTTTTGAGCAACAATTTTACGCCCAAAAGCGGTTCTTTGATATCATGCGAGAGGATAGCAATGGTCTGTTCGTTGAGTTCGTTTTGTTGGACGATGATGTTTTTTTGCTTTTTTAAAGTTGTATAGAAATACGACAGCGCACCTAAGCCACCTAATAGCAAAAACGACAATACACCCAAATAAAGATTTCGTTTTTGTTGCGCCGACAATTCTAAATTTTTCAAACTCAAATCAAGTTCTTTTCCTTTTTCGCGCTCTTGTGAGAGGGAGAGTTCCTGCGTTTTTTCTTGTTTTTCCGCTTGTTCTTTGAGGTAAGCCAAATGTACCAAATCCTTTTCTTTATTGCTCAACGCCAGAGCTTGTTCTTTGAGCGTCAGGGTCTGCTGATTGAGCGTGAGGGCTTGTTCTCTTTGCACGGTCAATAGTTTTTGTTTTTCGAGTTGTTCTACGGTCAGTTGTTGCTGATATTTAAGTTCCGTTTCTTTTTTCTCAAACTCGTATTGTATTTCCTTGCGCGTGATTTGCTGTTTGGCTTCATCGCCCTTTATGCTGTCTTTGAGCGCGATGTGTTCTTTATAGGTCTGATAGGCTTTTAAATAAGCTTTATTTCGCTCATAAATAGTGCTTAATACACCTAAAGCATCTACAATATTCTGTTTAGCATCCATTTTTTTACCGAGTTCTAAACCTTCTGTTGCGAATGCCTCTGCTTTCGTATAGCGTTCACTTGGACTGACACCCATCAGTATTAACAAAGAATCAGAAACCTTCACATAAAGTTGTCCGATACAAATGGCATTAGTAGCCGTCTCTGCCAGTTTGTTTGATTTTTTAGCTGTTGCAAGTGCCTCTTGATAATAACGATGTGCCTCTATCTCGCGTCCTGCGGCTTCGTAAGTGCTGGCTAAAAACCGTAAAGGAACATAAGTACCCGTTTTTTTATTATACTCTATACCTTTTTCTATATTAGTGATGGCTTCATCATACCTTTTCAACAGTTTGTAAGTATTGCCTATCAAGCCATAAATGGAGCCTTGTATGTTTTCGTTATCCGTTTTCTGGGCTATTTCTAAGCTTTTTTTATAACAATCCAGTCCTTTATCGTATTCTGCAAATTTCACATAGACATGTCCCAAACTTCGATAATTGTACGCCTTGTCATAGTCGTTATTTATATTTTCGTTGAGGCGTAATGCTTTTTGCAAAGTTTCAACGGCTTTTGTGTAGTTACCCAAACGATAATGACAAAGACCGACACTGCCTAATGCTAGTGCTTCTCCTTTGAGGTCATTATGCTTTTGTGCTAATTGAATGGCTTGTTCATTGTACTTAACGGCTATGTTATCGTCCACACCTATATAGATTACGCCTAAACCATTTAAGGCTGCAATCTTAACTTTCGTGTAGCCTATTTGCTCCGACAAAGCTATGGCACTATCAAAATGCATTTTTCCATTAGCGAAATCGCCTTTGTTATCGTATATCCTGCCTATGAGATTGTTAGCGTCTGCCATTTTTTTTATACGCTGCAACGATTCATAAATGCTAAGGGCTTGTTTAGCCATATCGAGCGTTTCAGTGCGTTTAAATTGGTCTTTCAAGTGCTGCGCTTTTACGAATAAGGCATCAGCTTTCAGTTCAATATCCTTGAAGTTTTCTGCTATTACCAACGCTTTTTCGCTATAAGCAATGCCTTCTTTAGCATTTACTCTTGTCAAGGCATCGCTTAATACAATCAATAGCTTTGCCTTTACCGTGTCTTCTTTCGGATACTTGTTCAGCACAGCCTTTAAGCTATCCACGTTGATTTTTGATTGTGAAAAAGCAGGATTTATAACAAAAAAGACTAAAAAAGCAAGCATTATTGGTAGAAATGCAGTTGGTATAAATCGTAACATCAAATTAGATTGAGTGCGTTTTGGTGAAAAACAAAAAGATGTTTTAAAACCCAAAAAACTGTCAAGCGAGAAACGGCACAACAAGATAGCTTTTATTTAGCGTTTTAAACAGCTTTTAAGTGACATTTTCCTTCAAATACTTAGGGATACAAAACTAACACCATTCGATTTTTTTAGTTGTGAAATATGCCTTAAAAGTTTACATTTTTAAATAACCCATCGAAGTCAATTTTGACACCAATTCCGTTGTATTCATACACTCAAATTTTGCTAAAAGATGGTTCTTCTGGTTGTTAATCGTATTGACCGCGCTTTGTGTCAATGCCGCAATTTCTTTTGCAGTCATGCCTCTTACTAAATATTTGGCAATATCTTTTTCCTTAGGCGTAAGCATAGGCGGCACCGCAATGCTGTCTTTTTTTTTGTATTCGGTGGTCAAATAAGCCAATTCGACCAACTGCCACAGGTCTTCTAAACCTTTGCTCTTATTGACGATGCCAACCACGCCGTATTCATACAGAAAATTATGCACCAATTCGCCCTGTAAACTGCTGTACACCACCACTTTGGTCGGGAAATTCCGGCTCCGAATTTCCTCAAAAAGTTCCAAACCCAATTCTTCGTCCGTAAGGACATCTGATACCAAAATATCAACGGCTTGCGCTGCTAATAAGGCAATCACCTCCGCTCTTTTAGTGGCAATACCCACCACTTCAACCCCTTCTTTTTTAGAAAAATAATCCCGCAATCCTTCTAAAATAATCGGATGGTCATCAAACAACACTATTTTCATAATTTTAAACATTTTGCGGCAAAGGTAAATGGCCTGGAAAGAGGCCACAATAGTTATTTTTAGCCATACGCGGTCTGAAAGAGCCCCCTTAGGATAAATGGTCAACATGAATCATCTCGAATTTTTTAACATAGAAAATTCGGGATGATTCATGTTTTTTTTAGATAGACACGAATTATACGCGCTTTAAAGTAGTCGCCATTCTAATTTATCACCCGCCACGACGACAACAAAGGATTTAATATTTGTCCGTGTACTAAACTTAGGTGTATCCAAGTAGCCTTGCAATTGAACCTTAGCGGCTTTCAACAACGTATCTGTCGCTTTTTTACCCGCTTTTTTTACATATTTTAATTCCATAGTGACTTCGTATTGAGGTTTTTGTCCGTGTATGGCTTCCAAAAACACGTCCATGTAAGACCAATTCGTTTCGTATTCGGAGTGAATATAATAAAAATTCTGTTGATGTAACAAACTCATGATAACGGCTTTGAGCGTGTTCTCATTAAAATGCGCTGCATCGCGGGTTGAAAAATACTTAACAACGAGTTGAACTTGCTCGAAAAAGGCTTTTGGGTTGCCCGTTTGTGCCATTTCTTCAATGGCATCGTTAACAGGTTCATTATTGAAAGGCAATTGAGCGTGGTCTAAAATAAAATTAAAGAAATAATCAGCATAGAGTTTTTTAATCACATAATTCGGAAAACTAAACGTATAACGGTTCAAGTTCTCACTTGTAATCGTTAAAAAACCCATATAAAACAAAAGACTTACGAGGTCATTTTGTAAAAAACCACGGTCGAAACTGTATTGATTGGTTAAAGTCGCCGTCACTTCACCGCTTTCTAACAAGTCTCTTAAAACCTCTACATATTTGTCTTCCTTACCTTGAATCGAAAACAGTTTTTGAATTTTGCTATAATCAGAAGCGATATTCGGGTCGAGCATATCGCGGGGATATTTGCGCCGTTCTGCATATTCTCCTGCAAAATATAAAACCATATTTGGATTATACAATCGCTTGTCTAAATCGGCACAAAATAAATAGCCGTTATACCACAGCCGCATATCGTTAAGGGTGGCAGACATCTCTTCCATCGGCAGTTCGACCCCTGCTAAAATGCCTTCCACTTCTTTTTCTTCAAAACCCGTCATTTGATGAAAAGTGGGTGTTAAACTAATATTTTTGGCAATATTAAAACCACTTGTCAAACTGTCAACGGTAATCGGTGAAACACCTGTCATGAAAATACGCTCTAATTGTCCTTGTCCCGTAGCAATTTTAATGGCCTCATAAAACTTACGGACATAACCATTTTTAGTGATAATTTCCATAAAGTAGTTAAAATTAAAAGAGATGAGTTCATTCGCAAAATGGTCGTATTCATCTATCAAAAGATACACTTTTACTTCGGAACGCCGTTCGTAAAGATGATAAAAAAGCATTTTTATCGCTTCGTTCGGTTCCTGTTGACTTAAAATCTCTTTTGTCTGTTCCTTAGAAAAGTAAGCAGGGTAGTCCTTTATAAAATTACCAATGCCTTTCAGCACATTGCTTAAAAAGCCCTTATGAACACCCGTTTCATTGGACGTATCAATACTGCTAAAATCAAAGTTTAGTAGCATATAAGTGTTGGCAAGCCGCGTCGGGTTTTTGCCAATAAACGTGTTGCCAAACAGTTTATCAAACTCGCTTTTATACTGCAATCCATAATAATAGCGGAGTATTGACAGCAAAAGACTTTTACCAAACCGACGCGGACGTAGGTACAACAAATACGTCGAATCCCAATCTTCCAACGTTTTTATATAAGAAGTGCGGTCTTGATAAAAGTAACCTTCCTCTACCATCGTCCGATAATCACTTTTGCCATAAGGTATTCTTATCATCTTTTCCTTGTTTTAAAGGGCAAATATAGGCAATTCTACACTTTTCAGCGGGTCTGAAACATATTTTCATACGTCAATATTGTATGCTTACGCATCCATCTAATGTCACCCATTCAGTTTTAGTTTACAAAATAGACCTCTTTTCAGCCTTGAACGTCGTAATTCTAAAAAATAATGTATTTTTGCCTTTTCAAATCCTTGTAATAAAAGAGTAGTAGAAATGGCAGCATCAATTATTGGTTACTCGCAAGCGGATTTTAAAACCTTGATAACAGAAAATAAACTGTATATTGATAGAACCGCTTTTATCGAAGCTATGGAAAACCACAGCAATCCGAACTTGATTTTCGTGCGTCCCCGTCGTTTTGGCAAATCCTTGTGGTTGTCCATTCTGCACTATTACTATGCGGTGGAGCATAAAGATAAATTCGACACGCTGTTTGGCCATTTGGCGATTGGACAAAATCCAACGCCTTTGCGGAACAGCTTTATAGTTCTGCGTATGCAATTCGCGGGGATTGATGTCGAAACGGATAAATCAACCTTTTATGGCTTTCGGGCAAATGTCTTGACAGGTATCCTCTCTTGCATGGGGACTTATTCGACTTACTTTTCAAAAGAAGAGAAAAATAAGATAGAAGACTTAGAAACACCTGCCGATATGATGCAGCGATTTTTTGAGATGTATAAAGATAAAAACATACCGCATCCTATTTATATACTTATAGATGAATACGACCAGTTTGCGAATGAATTAGTCGCGCTTGATGCGGACAGATTTCAGGCAATCATAGGCAGCACAGGGTATGTGCGCAAGGTGTATGAAATGATGAAAAACGCGGCGAATGAAGGCGTAATTAACCGATTCTTTGCCACTGGTGTGTCTCCACTGACCGTTGATTCTTTGACAAGTGGTTTTAATATCTCGACAAGTTTAGGGCTTGAATTGGACTTCCATGATTTAATGGGTTTCAAACGCGATGAAGTGGCGTTTATTCTCAAACAAGTCGGTGCAACGGATGCCGATATACCTACTATTATCGCCGATTTAAAAGATTGGTACAATGGGTATTTATTCCACGAAGAAGCAGAAGAAAGGCTCTATAATTCGGATATGATTATGTATTTTGCTTCGCATTATGAAGGCAAAAAGAAATATCCGCGCCGTATGTTGGATGCTAATATTGCCACTGATTATACGAAAGTTAAAAAAATATTCAATATTAAACAACAAGAACAGGCGTTTATTCCTGTTCTAAAAAAGTTGACAGGTGAGGGGTATGTATCGTCAACCCTAACAGAGTTCTTTAACCTTGAAAAGTCTTTTACGGAAAAAGACCTGATAAGTTTGTTGTTTTATATGGGTTGGATTACGATTCAAGATATTGATGAAGGGATATACAATTTTCAGATACCCAATCGTGTTATTCAAGAATTGTATTATGAGTATTTCATAGACATCACTGAGCGCGAATTTGGGCTAAACGAGACCGTTTCTAAGGTTCAAAGCGCGCTCAAAGAGTTCTCCAAAAACAATAATCCACTGCCTTTTTTAGACATCATCAAAACCGTCATCGAGAAAGATTTATCCTTCCGAGATGCCAAAAATTTCAATGAAAAACACCTTAAAATGCTGATGATTCCTTATTTGAGTCTTTCGGCTGCCCATTATGTGAAAAGTGAAGAAGAATGGCAAAATGGCTATATTGATGTCTTGATGTTGAAACGTCCGAATGTAACGACCAAATACAACTTCCTCATTGAACTTAAATATGTCAAAAAAGGAGAAGATACAAAGAAAGACAAAGAAAACATCGCAAAAGTAGAAAAAGAAGCCCGTGAGCAAGTCCAAAAATACCTACAATCAGACAATGCACAACGCATCCCTAACTTAAAAGCGTGGCTATTCATGCTCGTTGGACGCGAATGGCATTTAGTGGAGGAAATCGTGGTGCCTTAATTACCCCCTCAGAATAAATGACAAAAAGGCTTGAAAACCGATATTTTCAAGCCTTTTTTTGAAATAGGAAGCAATTTGAAGGACAATTATTTAAACCAAAGCAATTCCTTGCATGGCCGTTTCCTCCTCCGGCAAAATATCACAATTATCCGAGATACCTGATAACAGTGTACTACAGCAGGTGCATCCCGAGAAGATTGGGAGGAGGGCGATTTCCCAATCCTCAATCTACTCACTCAACAGGTTTTAACGGGTAAAACAGGACAACAACTGGATGTGTCCGCTTTGCCGCAAGGGACATATGTGTTGAAAGTGGATGCGGAGCAAGTGAAGTTTTTTGATGCAGTAAGTTAATGACGAATGATGAGTTATGAATAAATATACTGATTGATATTCATAACTCATCATTCATATCAAGCAACCGCATAACCCGTGAAAGGGCGCATTTGAGGCGAGTGAAAAGCTAAAACAATATCGGATTTAGGAATACCACGTGCTTCGAGGTCTCCGATAATATCATAATCTGTTACGTTTTGGTGTAGCCAAATCTTCTCATTTTTAATATCAAAATGAAAGATAACAAGAAACACTTGTTTCTGATTGCGCCAACCAACTCGCAAGACTTGATAATGGTCATTTTGAATGTCGAAAAGCAATTGTGTTTCGACATCAGTAGGTTGAGGATAGCCGCTTTTATCTGTGCTATACTCTTTTAAAACCTCTTGTAAGATTTGGCGATAATGATTTACTTTTTCCATTCTATAATAGTATTGACCTATTTTTATGCAAATATACGTGTTTTTAATTTTAGCATGTATATATTTTAGCACCAAGTTTGTTTTGAGCAACAGGTAAGGGCAGTAGAAATGCTGCACAATTTTAATTTAACCTAAAGCAATTCCTTGCATTGCCGTTTCCTCCTCCGGCAAAATATCACAATTGTCCCAAATACCCGATAATAGTGTACCCGAATACGCCTTGGGCAAGCCATTTTGCGCCATAAGTGCTGCGGCCGACACATTATCATAGGAAAACGAATGGTGTTGCGCCGTAAATCCATCGGCAGTTGCTTCCAAAATCATATACCAAACACGGGTAGTTCCATCGTTGGCGGGCATGCCTATGACACCTGCATTCAACCAATATTTCCCATCCTGAACATCTTGAAAAGGCAGTCCACAATGACCACTCAAGATAATATCGGCTTGGGTGGCTTCAAAATTGGCGGCCTTTACCGACCAAGGGGTCGATTTAAAAACAAACTCCGAAGTATCAAAAAAAGAACCGTGTAGCACATAAACGCGTCGATCAGCGTAGGTAAAACACAGGTGATCGGGCAAAGTATGCATCCACGCAATGGCATCTTCCGACAATTGCGATTGGGCGTACGGATACCACTGCCGGGAAAATAAATCGCAGCGCGAACCATCGCCAAAATTGCAACCACAATCCTCTTCGCCGCTCCGCAACTGTATCTCTACATTACCTGCAATGACGTGGATACCCCAGTTTTTGATCATTTGTACCGACTCCTCGGGTTGTGCACAATACGCCACCACATCGCCGGTGCAAAGGATATTTTCTGGCAAAATTCCAGCAGCATCAGCAATTTGTTTCATGGCCTCCAATGCCTGTAAATTGCTATATACCCCACCGAAAACCAGTAGTTTGCCGCGCAGCGTACCAATATCGCGTACTTGATTGATTATTTTATCCATTTTGATCCAAAAAACAAAGAAAAACACAAAACTGTGCCCAATAAATTCACCGATAACAAATCAGCATAAGGCCCCGAAAACCATACCAATTGCGCCGGATAAATACCAAAAGCAAATACAACCCCCAAAAAAATACCCATCCAAACCGATAAATGATATCCCAAAGGTGGTACATCTGCATTCCAGCAAATAAAAACAGGTGCTAACCCAATGACCATTGTACCGCTGACTGTTGTTGCACTCAGTACTTCTGGTCCTAAAAAAACCGGAATTGTCCCAATTACCGCCAATATCAACATGGCCCATCGGCCTTTGTTCACCGTAATTTGCTCCTTTTTACCCAAATCCACGACAATCAGTTTGGAAAAAGAAGAAAAAGTAGAATCCAGTGTAGAACCCGCCGATGTAATCATAATCAGGTTCATCATCAACATCATACCCGCGCCCAACGAACGCGACACTTCTACCGCTGCTTGCCCCTGCATGCCGTGTATCCGTGCATAAATGCCTACAAAACTAAACAGTAAAATACACAAAAAACCAATCACTGTTGCCGCTATAAACACATAAAGGGTTGTTTTGGGTCGGGTCAAAAAACCGCGATCGGTCATCACCGGATCATGGAATGGGTAACTCAAAATTTGTAATAAAACCACAAACAACAGGTTAAGTCCATGCGCCGCGTCCCATTCCCCTTCCGCTACAAATGCACCGATATTCCCCTGTTCTTTGGGCAATAAAACGCCTAAAATCAGAAAAAGTAAAACCGCAAAAACCAACATTTGAATAAAATCGGTGAGGAGCGAACTTTTTAGACCACCTTTGAGTACATACGCCAGTGTAAGTGTCGTAAAAACCAATATAGCACCGTAATACGCTAGACTACCTTTGTCCCCAAAATAAGAACCAATCACCATCGTATTGGACCATACTTCATTGAACAATCGGATCGCAATGAGTACTGTAAATACCCTTACCGCGCTGCGACCAAATTTTCCTCCAATAAACTCGTGAATACTCGTAAAACCGCCGCGTACCCGCAATTGATAAATGACAATACCCGCCACTAAAAAAGACAAATAATAACAGGCATAAGCAACGCCGCCAACAAAGCCATAAGTAAGCCCCAAATTGGCGGCGTTGGTAATTGACTTCGCAAATATCCATGCAATGACAAGGCTGCCCGTCAGCAACACCGCCCCCGGTGTTTTGCCAGGCGCAGCACTGGCTTTGAAAAAATCGCTGCTGGTTTTCGCAAATGGCGATACCAAAAACAAGCCCAAACCTAAGCCAATAATCGTCACCCATTGCCAAAATTGAATATCTTGAAAGTCCATAATATTAATTGGTAATTATCCAACTGATGTCCAAATTCCCATAGGGAATGTATGTTTATAGAAGAATGTAAAATTAGTTGAGTGCGTGACAAAATCGGGGCATACTATTTTATTTACGCAAATAATGAATTTCAACAAAATTGTCGGGGTGACAGAAAAAGTCGCCCCGACAATAGTCCAAGTACAGTGCCCACACGCACTTGAAGGTCTCAATAATACCAAAACTTAGGCATCACTATTCAACGATTTCCAAGTGAGTAATTATCGAATATTGGGATATTGTCGGGGCGACTTTTTCAGTCACCCCGACAATTATGCACTGATCTATGTTTGAGCCAACTTTGAAATTTCGTTGGTAAGCCCCGATTTTGTCACGTACTCAAATTAGTTATTATCCCACCAAACATTGGCGTTTACGCTATTTCCATTGGTTTTGGCCGCTGCCGCGTTAAAATTGACCTTATTCAGCGCATCTTCATCGGTTGGATAAGGCATACGCACCGGAATCAGGTTATTATTGAGGCTGGCCGCTACGGTTTTTAGGACGGGGAAACCAGTCCTGCGGTATTCGATCCAACCTTCGTATCCGTTCACGATATTGCCCAACCATTTTTGGGTAATGATTTGCTGGATTTTATTCGCACCATTGAGCCCATACGCCGCCGTACCCGTTGTCAGGTACGATGCAGGTAAAGCCGTTTGCCAATATTCAAATGCCAATTGCACCCCGGCATCATATAAGGTTTTGGCATCAGTAGTGATAAGGCCGCGCTCTGCCGCTTCTGCCAATAGGAAATGAGTTTCCCAAGCGGTCATAAAATTGGCATCCAAATCACTCGTTTTTTCCCTAAAAATAGTCCCGCTCAAGGAATAATTGCCCACCGAAATAGAAGTAGCCGAGGCATTTGGCCCGTTCAATAAGCCCTTGAATTGGGTTTTGGTCGGATCGCTACCAATTGGCCTAAAAAACTTCGACATGCGTGGATCTTCATACCCTTTTAGTATTTCTTCCATAGTTTCGGACATGATAAACAGGTTAAAATCGCCCGCCCTCAAATTGGCCATCCTGAAATTATTGGGCTGTCCATCCGTAAAATTAAAAATAGCATTTTGGCTATTTGTTTTGATAAAATTGCCCGAATCAAAAATGGCTTGCAATTGCCCTGCGACCCCTACCCTACCCGAAATCCGCATCAAATATTTGATTTTCAAAGTATTGGCAAAGGTAACCCAAGCATTCAAATTGCCGTTGTATAAAATATCACCTGTCAATTTTTGAGCCGCTGTATAACCTTGAATGGCCGCAATGCCTTTGTCCAAATTATCCAAAATTCCACCCGGCCCGTTATAGATCAATTCTTGGTCATCATACGCAGGTGTCACATTGCCCTCATTGGCTTTTAATGCCTGTGCATAGGGCACATTTCCGTAAATATCGGTCAAAGCCGCCGCCATATACGCCTTTAAAATAAGCGCAGGGCCTTCATACACCGCAAAAGCAGGATTATGGCGCGCTTGTTGTAGCATAATCTCATTGTCGCGTAAATTGGTGTACAATACCGGCCAAGGATTGCCGCCAAATTGCGGTTCGGTTAAACTATGTCGATCAAATAAATTAAAATCGATTGCGGTAAAATATTGCCCCAATAAATTACCCGCCACAAAGCCTTCGTAAGACATTTGCTCGCCGTAATCGTAAATAACTTTGCGCAATAAAAGGGAGGGATTCACCTCAATCGGCGCGTTTGGATTGGTATTAATGGTGTCCAGATCTTTGGTGCAGGCGGTGGCCAACAAAGCGAAAAGGAAAAGTATATATTTGATGTGTTGCATGATGTTGATGTTAAAAATTAAAGCCAATTTTGAATCCTACACTCCTGCTCGTTGGGTACGACATATCCTCTACCCCACTCACAAACTGTTGCCCCTGAACCGATAATTGCTCTGGATCAAAATGTGGTATTGCGCTGAATGCGAATAAGTTACGACCAATTAACGCCAAAGTCAAGGCACGTTCTTTTTTGCATGGAATGGTGTAACCTAAGGTAAATTCGCGCAATTTGAGGTACGAAGCATCATACGTATTGTGCTCCTCGTGGTTGCGGTCGTAGTATTGGCGGTAATAGGTTTCGGCGGGTACGGCCTTGGTATTGGGTGCGTAAACGGGTGCTTCTGGCGTACCTGTATTCACCACACCTTGCGCCACAATACCTTCTGTAGGACGGCTGGCGGTTTCGATCAATTGCCCACCAACAGCAGCCAAAGCCAATGTCCTCGACACGAGAACGCCTCCTTGCCGCCAATCGAATAAAAAGCCCAAGTTCCAAGATTTATAGCGGAATTGGTTACTAAAACCGAGTATAAAATCGGGGTTGTAATTACCCAATTTTTTTAAGGTATTGTCCACCGTATAACCGCCGGCGGCATTGATAATAAACGCGCCATCTTCGTTCTTTTTGTACCCTGTTCCGTACAAATCACCGATGCGTCCGCCCTCTTCCACTTGTACCCACACCGTTTGGTTGACATTGTCGTAAACACGGTTATACGCCAATGTCAAACGATCAATACCGTCTGGCAAATCTTCCACAGTGGCGATATTTCTGCTAAAATTCAGCATCGTGTTCCATTGAAAATTTTTCTTGCGGAATGGCGTAATCCCTGCCATTATTTCAATACCACGCGACCGAACAGAACCGCCATTTACCACCTGCTGCTTATAACCCGACGAAATGGCCACCGGTAACGCAATGATTTGGTTTTCGGTCTTACCATCGTAATAGGTCGCATCCACGCGGAGGCGATCGTCAAAAAAGCGTATATCTGCCCCAATTTCATACGAAGAAATACTTTCGGGGCGCAAATTGGCATTCGCAATAAACGACTGCGCCGTAAAGGTTGGCTGACTGCTAAATGGCGTTGCAGGTACAAACACACCCGCTGTTTGGAATGGATCGGTATCGTTACCCACTTTGGCTACACTGGCGCGCACTTTGGCAAAAGAAAAATAATCGGGTAACCGGAACGCATTGGAGAACACAAAACTACCCGAAACCGATGGATAAAAGAACGATGTATTTGTCGTAGAAGACGGCGTTGCCAAGGCACTCGACCAGTCATTACGGCCTGTAATATCGAGAAAAATGAAGTTTTTAAAACCTATTTTGGCCGATCCGTAAAAACTATTGATCCGCTTTCGGGCATCATTGGAAACGATTTCGAGGGGCGTGGCGGCATTGGCCAGACTAAAAACACCCGCTTGCGCCAGGGAATTGGCCAAGGTTTGGCGATTAGCACCGTATTGATCCATGCGATTGCCGCCCGCCGAAAGATCCAGCGTAAATGCGTTAATGTCGCGGTTGTAATTCAACAAAAAATCGGTATTTACTTCTTTGAAATACACCGTTTGTTCGGAATAAGCACCATTTTTGAAGCGATTGGAACTATAATTGCGGCGAAAAGAACGCTGATCGTTGGCATAATCCATCCCGCTCCGCACAGAGAGACTCAGGTGATCGGAAAAAGCGTATCGGGCAGCAATATTACCGATCAAACGGT
>JBEAVK010000133.1:0-48430 GCA_041160955.1 Bacteroidota bacterium | reverse complement strand
GACTGATTTCTACTCATAATACGCATATAATTTCTAATGGCTTACTAAATCTGTTGTGATTTAGTAAGCCATTAGTTTGAATTAGAATCCTAAAGTTATCTTTTCTGTTGCACTCACTATCGTACGTTCCCGGCATTCAGGATAACTCATTTATCCATCGCTTTTTTGTATTTACCCATTTACGCTCAAAATCCTAATTTCAACGCGTTGGTTCTTTTTCTTGCCTGCGTCTGTGGTATTGGGTTCGATGGGCATGGTTTTCCCGTAACCTTTGTATTGTACCCTGTTCTCTGGAATTCCTTTTTTTATCAACCAATTTGCTACCGATTGTGCACGATTGGTGGATAGTTTATTGGCATAACCATCACTAGGTAAATTATTAGTATGTCCTGCAACTTCCACCACTACTTTCGGATTCTTGTTAAGGAAATTATATACATTTGAAAGTGTTGTTTCGCACTCCAATTTTATATCCGTTTGATTCGCATCAAAATAGAGGTTTTGGATTTGGAGCACGTCGCCTTTTTTAAGTTTAGCGGGATCTACCTCCGTAATGTTTTTGATGACAACCGGCTCTACTTTTGGCGGTGCTGGCGGTTCTTTGCTCACCGTAGTGGTAGTGGGTGGTTTTTTAGTGATCGTATCCGGACGTTTTGGGGGTACTTTTACCACAACTGGTTCATCTTTTTTCTCTGCACAATCTATTTCTTTTATCGTACCGCAATTGTCCACCAGCACATTACCATTATACGGGAAAAGCATAGGTGTTTTGAAATATGCCTCGATAATGATAAATGTGTAATTTTTTTTAGGCTTCAAATTGAAATAATAACCTAACCAGCGGGTATTCACGACATAAGGTGTTGTATAAAGTAGTTCTGCACGATCGCAAAAACCATTTCCACCCCAAATACGCACTTGAACTGCGGAAGAAAAACTCAATTCTTTATCACCGCTCGTTGTGGTTTTACTGGTATATTCCTCAGAACGACATAAATCTACAGTCCATTCGTAGCATTTGCCAGCAAGCAAAGGTTGGCTCAAGCGTTGTGCCACGCTTTCATAGGTTTCGTTGTCACGTACCACCAAACCAAGATACGATGATCCGTTGCTAGCAGGTTTAACAACACCAAAAAAACCAGGTTGAATATCGGGCGATGTTTCGGTGATGCCGCCACAATCATACCAGCCAGAAGGAGGACTTCCGCCTTTCATGCCACTTCGTGGAACATCTTCAAAAGACGGGTTGGTGAGGGAAATTACCGCCAGTTTTGGCTTAGGTTGTCCCTGTGCTAATAATAGTCCCGTGTTTAGTCCGATAAACAGGGGGATAAACAATATAATACGAAAATTAATCATAGTTCTAACTTTATGCAATACTCGTGCCATTCTGTGCTTTTTTATAAAAAAGAATGAAAAAACGTTATTCGGTGCCGTTTTTGTATGTTAGGTCGATAAAATTAACATATATTTACCGTCTTGTAAGCATCCAAGTACACTTGTACCTGTTCCGGTTACCAAAAGCAGTACATCAAGCGGCTGTCCGCCGGAGATCGCCATAAGCCTTAAAAAGGGTAATGGATCTGTTTGCGTTTCTAATGGTATCACCTTTTGATCTATATCAAACAAAAAAGCACGGCTATGTTCAAAAAACGGTGTAATTTGTGCGACAAATACAGGAAATTGGTCTAATAATGGATTAATTGCCAATTGCACCGCACGATCTGCTTCTACTGCCGCCCAATTTGGAAATGGCGACAAACTATGCTCACTACTAACCACCTTACCTTGTTCGCGTACTACAGCCCTAAGTGGTGTAGCGGACGGAAAAAAAGCCAAGTCCATTGTATATGCGTTGCCGGGCGCAAAGTTAGATTCAATTGGCATGTTTTTAAACGCAAATTGCAAAATCAGGGCAAAATGACCTGTATGCAGCCCTAAAAGCCAATTCCGTTGCGTCGTTATATCGTCTATGAGTTCGGTGCTGCGGCCAGCAACTAACCAGTTGTCTTTAATACTTAGTGCATTGGGGTCGTTTAATACCTCCTTTGGGCCTGCTCCCCAACCTGCCAAAGCCTTCAGATCGGCTTGCTGCGGCTCAGGGAGTTCGTACATTTTGGAAAACCCACGAATAATCATCCACATTTTTCCAATAATATCGACGGCTTGTTGCTGCCATTCGGTACCCTCTTTGTAGGGTAGGTCGCGCAGGGTGCGTACCATTGCGGCCAAACCCGGTGCTTGGGCATCTATCAATCGTTTGTCCATATCGTCCCAATACCGACGTGAACGATCGGGTAAAGAAATGAGCCCCACACGAAGCAAATCGTGCAACCAAAGGCTAAGTTCATCCATGCCTGCCAGCATTTTGCTCCATCGCGCTTGCTGCCGTTTTATTTTGTCTTTTTCTTTTTTTTCTGCGGCCTTATCCATTTCAGTGCAAAGATATACTTTTGCGCCGTTGATTATGAAAGACTTATTCTCAATTCTGATTAGAACTGCATTTACATTTGTTGCTTTTGCGGCGATTCAATTCCTAATTCCATATTATTTCATCGTATTAGGCGGTTTGGCTGCGGGTTTTTTTATGCTCAAAACGGGCGATGACCGCGCTACATCCATTGGCGTTTTAGTGGGAACCATACTATTCGCTATTTTTGCATTTGTGAATGCTCAAATTTATCCCATTACAGGCTAATGTACATCTGGGTGCTCACGATCGCGCTGGTCCTTGCTGTTGGATACCTATTGCTTATGGGTTTTTATGGGCTGGGCTGGTGGCGTTTGCCCATTTTTTATCTGGATAGTAATGCTGTACCGGATTTGTTTATCACAGTACTCATTCCTGCTCGAAATGAAGCAGCGGGTATAGCGGATACATTATCTGCCCTACACCAATGTGTGTATCCGAGGCATTTATTAGAAATACTTGTTCTTAATAATGGCTCTACCGATCAAACGGCTCAAATAGTACAAAACTGGATCATTCAACACCCAAAAAGCAATGTTTCATTGGTTGAATTGGGGGATATTGGTAAAAAAAATGCGATCACGGAAGGAGTACACCGCGCAAAAGGTAGCCATATCGTCTGCACAGATGCAGATTGCGCGCCACCAGTGCAATGGTTACTGCTTTTGGAATCGGCTTTTATACAACATCAGCCTAAACTTATAACAGCGCCAGTACTGATACATAAGGAACGTAGCCTCCTCGAATGGTTTCAATCTTTGGATCTATTGGGTTTGATGGGCATTACGGCCTCAGGTATTTTTTTCAAATGGCAACACATGGCTAATGGTGCCAATATGGCATACCCAAAATCAACTTTTTACGATGTAAATGGTTATGAAGGCAATACCCATATTGCATCCGGTGATGATCTGTTTTTGGTGCAAAAAGTAGCAAAACAATGGCCCGGTTCCGTGTTTTTTTTAAAAAATGCCGATGCTGCCGTAAAAACAAAAGCGATGCCCAATTGGCGTGCTTTTATACGTCAAAGAGTACGTTGGGGGAGTAAAAATGTAGCATTGCCCGAATGGCCTGTGCGTTTGTCGCTATTGTTGGTATTGCTGGTTTGCCTAGTTACTGTTGCCTTTGCAATTGGAATATGTTTTGATCGTGGATTTGTTGTACCTTTCGCACTGTTATTTGTGGCAAAATGGATTGCGGATCTTGTTTTTTTAGGCGCGATGGGGCGTTTTTTTAATAAACAAGAGACCATGCGTTGGTTTGTTCCAGCACAGATTTTGCATACGTTGTATATTACTTTGATCGGGTTTGTGAGTTTGGTTTGGAGGGATAAGGAGGGGAAATGGTAGATTGAATTACACTGTAAAATTAAAAAATTATGAAAATAGCTATAGCACAACTCAATTACCATATCGGTAATTTTGAGGGAAATTTGAATAAAATGCTGACTGCCGTAGCAGAAGCAAAAGCCCAACATGCGGATATCGTATTGTTTGGTGAATTATCAGTATGTGGATACCCTACGCGCGATTTTTTGGAATTTGACGATTTTATTCGACGTTGTCATGCTTCTGTCGAAGTATTGAAAGCGGCCAGTGATGGCATTGGAATTGTAGTAGGTTCTCCTACGCGCAATCCTGTAGCAGCGGGTAAAGACCTGTATAACTCGGCTTATTTCTTGTATAATGGCGAAATATTGGGTGTGCAGCATAAAACGCTATTGCCTACTTACGATATTTTTGACGAATATCGGTATTTTGAACCTGCTTCGGAGTTTAAGGTTGTTGAATTTAAAGGTAAAAAAATTGCCTTATCCATCTGTGAAGATATTTGGAATGTAGGTAATGAAAATCCGCTTTATACGATATGCCCTTTGGATGAAATGATGGATCAAAAACCTGATTTCATACTCAACCTTTCCGCGTCTCCCTTCAATCATGTGCATGCCGAAACTCGGACACAAATTGTACGCACCAATATTGAGCGTTATAAAATCCCGATGTTTTATGCCAATCAAACAGGTGCCCAAACAGATGTTGTCTTTGATGGCGGCAGTATCGTCATGTCGGCCGATGGAAAAGTATTTGACGAAATGCCTTATTTTGAGGAGTGTTTTCGGGTGTATGACTTGGAGGAAGTACTCAAAGGGGGCGTACACCAGCCACAACCCAAAGATAAAGTACGATTGATCCACGATGCGCTCGTCATGGGTATCAAGGATTATTTTGGAAAACTAGGGTTTAGAAAGGCTATTTTGGGGCTTTCTGGCGGTATTGATTCTGCATTGACCGTTGTACTGGCTGTACGTGCGTTGGGTGCCGAAAATGTACGTGTTTTACTGATGCCTAGTCAATTTAGTAGCGACCACTCGGTGAACGATGCGCGGGTATTAGCCCAAAATCTTGGTATTCAATACGATTTAGTGCCTATTCAACCCATGTATGAAGCCTTTGAAGCGGCACTGAAAGACCAATTTTGGGGGTTGCCTTTTAATGTAACAGAAGAAAATATCCAAGCGCGAGTACGTGGAACGCTCCTTATGGCCATGAGCAACAAATACGGTAATATTCTGCTGAATACGACGAATAAAAGCGAAATGGCCGTTGGATATGGCACTTTATATGGCGATATGTGCGGCGGTATTGCTGTATTGGGCGATGTGTATAAAACGGAAGTCTATGACCTGGCGCGTTATGTAAACAAGGACAAAGAAATTATTCCGTTAAATTCCATTGAAAAACCACCGAGTGCAGAGTTGCGCCCCGGCCAAAAAGACTCAGATTCGCTACCACCGTACGATATTTTGGACAAATTATTGTTCCAATACATCGAATGCCGCCAAGGCCCAACAGAACTCGTCGCTATGGGTTTTGAGGAGTCGTTGGTAAAACGCGTATTGCGCATGGTAAATATCAACGAATTTAAACGAGAGCAGGCACCACCTGTGATTCGCGTAAGCACCAAGGCATTTGGAATGGGAAGAAGAATGCCGATTGTAGGTAAATATTTGACTACAAATTGAGATTCAAATATTATAACTTACCTTTGCAGCCCATTTTGAAAAACACGCCTCTATTGCTCATCAATTATAACTAAGATAAAAAATGTTTTCTATAAATATTTACCTGCGTTTCGCCCTTATTGCAGCCGGCATTGTCGGTGGTCTTGCTCTTTCCATGGCTTATGGATTTTGGTACGGTTTCCCATTTATTTTGGTCGGATTATTCCTATTGGCTGGTTATTTGATGCTGGGAACGATTGTTTCTACCAATCAATTACTCGGACAAATGCGTATTGAAGAGGCCGAGCAACGCTTAAACATGACCTATTTCCCTAATTTTCTTTTAGTAGGCTACAAAGGCGTGTTTTATATGACCAAAGCCACTATCGCTATGCAACGCAAAGAATGGGGGCCAGCAGAATCGTTGTTAAAAACAGCCTTAGCAAAAGGATTACCTTCGGATAATGAACGCGGCGGAGCCATGTTGCAATTGATGGTCATTGGTGCACAAAAAGGCAACCATAATGCAGTACCTGCACAATTAGCCGAAATTAAAAAACTCAATATCACCGACGCAAGCCTTAAAGCACAGATCAAAGAGATCGAAGCACAATTAAAACTGGCCAAAGGCAACCCAATGAACCCATCCACGATGGCCATGATGGGCGGTAGAAATGGATTCCGTCCCGGCGGCGGTAGTAGTAAGCGTTCTCGTCCAAGAGTACGTTAAGCGGATGCTAAAAATTTGGTCTATTCGATTAAATAGATCGAATACGCTTATGTTTTACGCGCATCCTACTAAAAAGATATATCATGGCAAAGAAATCAGGCACTGGCGTCATTGTAGGGCGTTTTCAGGTAGTCGAACTTAATAAAGTACATAAAAAGTTGATCGGGCAGGTGGTGAAGCGGCACGAAAAAGTAGCCGTTTTTTTGGGCAGCAACCCAGCACCTAGCGATATGAACCCGATTGACTTACTCTTTCGGCTCGATTTGATCGACGAAGCCTACGGTGAAAAAATAGAAGTTGCTGAAATGCCCGATCTTCCAGATGACCGTATTTGGAGTCAGGAATTGGATCGCCGTATCCTAGAATTACGCCCCGAAGGCTCTGTAACCATTTATGGTACACGTGAGGGCTTTACGGAGCGTTACTCGGGTCGTTATACCACCGAAATATTAGAAGTATCGGAAGATGAAATGCCCGAACTCCTCGACGCAAAAGACGAATGGGATGTCCCCAGTTTCCGTGCAGGCATGATGTATGCCGCCATGCGCAGGTTTCCAACCGTGTATCCCACCGTTGATATTGCTGTAATGGACGAGGAAATGGAAAAAGTCCTCTTGGCGCGCAAAGAAAATGAAACAAAATACCGCTTTCCAGGTGGTTTTGCTGACCCTTCTGATGACAGTTTTGAGATGTCGGCTATTCGGGAACTTATGGAAGAATGCGGCGATATTGAAGTGGACAACTTGATCTATCTCGGTTCGGCAGCCATTGAAGACTGGCGTTACCGCGATTCGGCAGATGGAATTATCACTCATTTGTACCTGTGTACCCACCAAACAGGCGAACCCGAAGCCCAAGACGATATAGCGGAGGTAAAATGGTTCGATATGAAGAAAGTACGCGAGGATATGTTTGTTCCCGAACACAGGATCCTATTTCAAATGCTAAAGGCTTTTTTAGAAGAAATAACAGAATGATCGATAAATCACCCAGAATTGTAGGCTTTGATATTGCGCGAGCTTACGCCATTTTTGGTATGTTTATTGTAAATTTCAATTTCAGTTTTGGTGTCCTGAGCGACCCTTCGATCGAAGGGCGCTTTTTGGGGCTTTTTGTGGGCAATTCAACGGCTATTTTTATCATTTTAGCCGGTATGGGCGTTTCGCTTATGAGTAATAGGGGCGATTATAATGCTGCCGAAAAGAAAAAACTACGTTCTACTGTACTTAAACGATCTTGGTTTTTATTTGCAATTGGGCTGTTGCTCTATAATTGGTGGCCTGGCGATATATTGCATTTTTACGGTGGATATATGCATATTGCGGCTTTTTTGCTCTTTGTCCCCAACCGATATTTCCTTTGGGCTGCCACCATTTGTATCGCGCTTTACCATATTTTATTGCTAATCATTCCTGTAGGGACGGGTTGGGACTTACAAACATTCAATTACGTTGACTTTTGGACACCATTGGGTTTCTTGCGGAACACCATTTACAACGGCTGGAATTCTATGTTCCCTTGGATGGCATATTTTCTATTGGGGATGTGGTTTGGCCGACAGGACTGGCAAAGCAAACGGTTCAAACGCGGGGTGTTTATCACCGGAATGGTGTTTTTTCTCTTGTTCCAATGCCTTCGTTTGGTGGCAAAAAATGGTGTATTTTCCGAATTTTGGACATTTTATATCATGAGTGAATACATACCACCTTATCTGCCATTTATGGTGATTACGGCTAGTTTTGCTTGTATGGTTATTCCTGTTTGCATGTATTTAGGAGCACGTTTTTCTACGGCAAAATGGATGCTTTGGCTCGCTCAAACGGGTCGAATGACACTCTCCCATTATGTAATTCATATCACTTTGGGCATGGTGCTCTTTTCTACTTTATCCGGCAAAACTTATGGCGGCTTACTGGAAGATGAAATGCCTACCGCACCGTTAACTATACTAGGCTTTTCGATTTTCTTTTTTGTAATGAGCGTTGCTTTTAGTTTTTTTTGGTCAAAGTGGTTTAAAAATGGACCATTAGAAAGTATTATGCGCAAAATTTCAGGGTAGTTACCATCAAAAGTAGCGGTCAACTTGTGTACAAATATCCATCGTTATTCCCTACTTTTGTCCCAATAATTTTTCTAAAACTCGACTATGCAATTGCCCAAACTCGATACCATTATTATTGCAGTATTCTTCGTCTGTATCGGACTATGGATGCTGTCCAAATGCGGCAACCGCCGATCCGATTACCTCCAACGCACCACCCGCGTGGATGATGAACAAGACGAACGACCAGTGCGCCGTGATACGGTGCGCGTGCCGCCGCCAGCAGCAACTACAGTAAGCCCCACTCCAACTACTCCCCCAGTCGCTGCTCCAGTCGCCCCGCCCCCAGTAACAGCTACACCTATAAAGCAGCAGGCTGCTGCCAATCCAAGCAGCGCACCCACACCGCAACAACCACAGCCCGCACCAGCCAATGCAGCACCTAAGCAAACGATGCTGTATGTTACCATCGATCAGTTAAAGATGCGTAAAGAACCCGGACTAAAAGGCAAGTCTATTGGGCAATTGGATTTGTATTCCCAAGTTTATTTTACAGGTGAAAGAACCGATTGGAAGCAAGAAATCAGCCTTGGTAAAGAAAAAGTAACAGACTGCTGGGTAAAAATTAAAACCAAAGAGGGTAAAACAGGCTGGGTTTTTGGCGCTGGAGTCAATTATTATAAGGAAAAACGCAAAGGGGTAATTGAATAAAGCATTTGGTATTGCTTAAATACAGGCATATAGCATGTTTATAAAACTATTGTATGCTCCTTTAAATGCACCATAAATTTAATTACAGTGTCTTAAAACCAAAAAAAATAAAAAAATACTACACATTCATCAATTATGCCTACTTTTGCGGGCTTTTTGCAAAAGGCAAATAATATTTCACTAACAAAAATCAACAACTCAACGGATGAGTACTTTAGTTTACATCCTCCCATTGTTCGGCGTTGTCGGCTTAATCTACATGGCTATTTTACAAAGCTGGGTAGTAAAACAAGACGCCGGTAACGACAAAATGCGTTTTATCTCTGATAGCATTGCTGATGGTGCAATGGCTTTCCTCAAAGCGGAATATCGTGTACTTTCAATTTTTGTTGTCATTGCCAGTATCCTATTGGCTATCTTAGGCACACAAGTAAATACAAGTCACCCGCTTATCGCCGCAGCCTTTATTATTGGTGCCTTGTTCTCCGTTTTAGCGGGTTTCTTTGGTATGCGCATCGCTACAAAAGCAAATGTTCGTACGACACAAGCGGCACGTACCAGCCTTGCACAAGCACTCAAAGTATCCTTTAATGGTGGTTCTGTGATGGGACTTGGCGTTGCTGGTTTGGCAGTTCTAGGTTTGAGCGCTTTATTTATTGTATTCTATAACTACTTTATGGGCGGTATTTACGGTGCAGAAGGTCATGCTGAAATGAGCCGTGTACTGGAAGTATTGGCAGGATTTTCACTTGGTGCTGAATCTATTGCCTTGTTTGCACGTGTAGGTGGCGGTATTTATACCAAAGCAGCCGACGTTGGTGCTGACCTTGTTGGTAAGGTAGAAGCAGGCATTCCTGAAGATGACCCACGTAACCCGGCTACTATTGCCGATAACGTAGGTGATAACGTAGGTGACGTAGCCGGTATGGGTGCCGATTTGTTTGGTTCTTATGTGGCTACAGTATTGGCTACCATGGTATTGGGTAATTCTTTGATTCGCGATACAGGTGTTCAAAACTTTGGTTTTGGCGGTATCGCACCGATCTTGTTACCAATGCTTATCGCAGGTGTCGGTATCCTACTATCTATTATTGGCATGTGGTTCGTACGCGTAAACGATAAAGCAGAAGTAACTATCGATACCGTACAAGGTGCATTAAACCGTGGTAACTGGATCAGTATCATCCTTACAGGTGTAGTTTGTTATCCTATGGTTACTATGATGTTGCCAAGTACAATGACGATGAAATTTTTTGGTCAAGGTGTACTTACTATCTCTAACACGAATGTCTTTTTGGCAATCGTAGTAGGTTTGGTTGTAGGTGCTTTGATTTCAATGATTACTGAATATTATACAGGTTTGGGTAAGAAGCCAGTACTAGCTATCGTACGCCAATCGGCTACAGGCCATGGTACAAACGTTATCGCAGGACTTGCCACAGGAATGATGTCCACTTGGATGCCCGTTACCTTATTTGCTGGTTCTATTTGGGCTGCTTACACATTGGCAGGTTTCTATGGTGTAGCCATTGCGGCTTCTGCGATGATGGCTACTACTGCAATGCAATTAGCGATTGATGCCTTTGGTCCAATTGCAGATAACGCAGGTGGTATTGCTGAAATGAGCGAATTGCCAAAAGAAGTACGTGAAAAAACAGACGTTCTTGACTCTGTTGGTAACACTACGGCGGCTATCGGAAAAGGTTTTGCGATTGCTTCTGCTGCATTAACAGCATTGGCTTTATTTGCGGCTTATGTGGATTTCACCGGTATAGATGGTATCAATATCTTCAAAGCGGATGTTTTGGCTGCTTTGTTTATTGGTGGAATGATTCCAGTTGTGTTCTCTGCATTTGCGATGCAAAGTGTAGGTCGTGCAGCAATGGATATGGTGGAAGAGGTGCGTCGCCAATTCCGCGAAATTCCAGGATTATTAGAAGGTACAGGTGTTGCAGAATATGGTAAATGTGTTGACATTTCTACCCGTGCGGCCTTGCGCGAAATGATGCCTCCCGGTTTGATTACCATCATTACTCCAATCGTTATTGGCTTTTTAATGGGCCCGGAAGCATTGGGTGGCTATATGGCTGGTGTAACCGTAAGTGGTGTAATGTGGGCTATTTTCCAATCTAATGCTGGTGGCGCTTGGGATAATGCAAAGAAATCTTTTGAAAAAGGTGTTGATATTAATGGCACTATTTTCTATAAAGGCTCTGATCCACACAAAGCAGCGGTAACAGGTGATACAGTAGGTGACCCATTCAAAGATACCTCTGGCCCGTCTATGAATATCTTGATCAAGTTGACTTGTCTTGTTGGTTTAACCATTGCGCCTATTTTAGGTGGACACACAACTGGTGAAGGACATGGCTCTAAAACAGCACCAGCACCGACAACGATTAGCGTTAGTTCAACGACTACTCCTGCACAGGAGGTTGCACCAATTAGCCAATCAGCGACTCGTCCAAACTAGTCTGTTGAAAAAAAATTAAAAAAAAATACTAAAAAGCTTGCAGGGAATAATAGGACGTCTTATCTTTGCACTACATTAATTGACACATTAGCCCTTTTTGGGTTTTTAATAAAGAAGTTTTCATTTGGTTTTTTGGGGTTTAGCCGTCGGTCGCGCAAGCGTATCGGCGGCATTTTTTTTGTGGTAAATCGAAATTTATTCCTGCTTATTCATCGGACTATTGTAGCCTTTACATTTTTTTTTTGATTAATAGATTTTTTGCTCAAAAGAAAAATGTACAGTAAGTCGTAGCCAACTATGGGTGCTTGAAAGGAAAGGAAAAGATCCCATGCCTAAGATAACCTTATGATTTTTGGTTTAATACGCGTACTGCTTTCCATATACCCATGGATAATACGCGGTGCCTCAGGGTCGTGTCCCAAAGCAGTCACAGGTGTTTCAAGTATATCCTCGGTAGTCATCATCGTTATATCATCCGTAATAAAAGCATACCCGCGATACCGTCCATCCTCTATTACAACAATTGCTTTCTCTCCTAAAGTACGCCCTTTCTCCACAATAATATAACTCCCCGTAAGCCTTCGACGTGCTTGGGTAAGCGCCAGTTCAACCCGCTCATTATATTCCTCTACTGTTTCCTCATTGACACAAGCGCCTCTACATTGCTTAATATTATAATAAAAACAAGCCCGCTCGCCAAAATCGAGGTTACACAACCGACTACATAGTTCGAATTGTCGGCGAATACTTTCCAAATGGTTCTTAGCGTGATCTAATTTGGGATAATCGGCTACCAGTTCTAGTTCTTTGTTTTTGGTCGCTGCTCGTTTACCTATCGCCAAGCATCGGTATCCGCGCTGATCTGTATAAGTATAAATCGCGCCGGTATAGTTTTTAATGCGTTGTGCACGGTTAATACGCGGCTGTATGCGCTTAATTTCGCTACTTTCGAGCAAAAGTGCTACCAACTCACTACCCGTAATCTCAAAACTAAAATCAGCAACGCCTGTCCGCATTTTTTCACCTTTTGGGGTTTGGTCGGAAAAATGTTCCATTAATCGTTTCCGAATATTAAGGCTTTTACCCACATAGATCACATTCTTATCTTCGTCATAAAGGTAATAAACCCCACAGGCATCTGGGGCTTCATTCAATCGATCCATTGTAATGGACTGCGGCAACTTAGTGGCTTGAATCCCTTGATTGATAAAAGATTTGATACGCTCGCCGTTTTGTTCAGCAATTATCTTTTCAAAAATCTCTACTGTAGCCAACGTATCGTCCAATGCGCGGTGACTTTTATCGGCATGAATCCCAAAATGGCGTTTTAAATTACTTAGGCTATAACTATTTAATCCTGGAAATGCTTTCCGCGACATACGCACAGTGCAAAGTAATTTACGGGAGAAAGGATAACCCAATCGCGCAAATTCTTCTTTAATAAAATTATAATCAAACGTGGCATTGTGTGCAACAAACACCGCATCTTCTGTCATTTCGACAATCTTTTTGGCCACTTCGTAAAATTTGGGCGCATGCGCCACCATATCGTTAGTGATACCCGTAAGTTGCGTAATATTCCATGGAATGGGGCGTTCGGGATTGAGTAGGGTACTAAAAGTATCCACAACACGTTCCCCATCGTGGCGTACGATAGCAATCTCGGTGATGCGCTCGAATTGTGCTGAACCACCCGTAGTTTCTACATCAATAATTGTAAACACCCTTAATTATTTCATTAATTTTTGTAATTCCTTCTCAATAGCAACCTCAAAAAAAGAAGCGTGTATGTTTGGGATTACGATAGAACAAAGACAAGAACACAAGGTTCTCTTGAAGCAAAGATCGGGGAAATAATTGGTATTTTTCTTAAAAAACTATTGGGAAGGCCGGGTGACGACAAGTCCCTCGACATTGTTAACGATGGCAAAAACGACAAGTTACAATTAGCCAAAACCAGCAACTTCGGTGGTCAGGTTTGGAAAATTACCCCACTGGGAGATGGCGAGTATCGCCTAACCTCCCAGTGGCAGGTGCTGAGCGGGGTGTTGAATACCTTCGCTTATACCCGTACAATCTGCGCACCAATCGCGTTCAAACGCGTATCGATATGCTGATAACCTCGGTCAATTTGGTGCACATTGTGGATACGGCTGGTACCTTTGGCTGAAAGTGCCGCAATCAATAATGCTTGTCCTGCGCGAATATCAGGCGAAGTCATTTCAATACCACGCAATGGATAACGACGGTCAAGTCCAATCACCGAGGCGCGGTGCGGATCGCAAAGAATGATCTGCGCACCCATATCAATCAGTTTATCGACAAAAAAGAGGCGACTTTCAAACATTTTTTGATGCACCAATACACTGCCACGCGCTTGAGTAGCGGTAACGAGTATAATCGACATTAAGTCGGGCGTAAATCCGGGCCAAGGTGCATCATAAATGGTCATAATAGAGCCATCAATAAAAGTCTGGATTTCGTAGTGGTCGTGCGAGGGGATATGCAGGTCGTCACCTATGCGCTCGATGGTCAAGCCCAAACGTTCAAATGTGTAAGGGATAATACCCAATTGATCCACCGCAGCATTTTTGATGGTAATATCACCTTTGGTCAAAGCCGCCAAACCGATAAAAGAACCGATTTCGATCATATCGGGTAAGCAGCGGTGTTCCGTTCCTCCAAGGTACTCAACGCCTTCAATATGGAGCAAATTGGAGCCAATACCGTCAATTTTTGCACCCATACGCACCAACATGGCGCATAACTGCTGTAAATAAGGTTCGCAGGCTGCATTATAAATGGTGGTTTTGCCTTTCGTGAGTACAGCAGCCATCACCACATTGGCGGTACCTGTTACCGATATTTCGTCCATGTGGATATAAGTACCCACCATACCGCCCTTTGGCTGTTCTACGTAATAAATATCCTTATCGTCGTCGTATTTGAACTCCGCGCCTAGTTTTTGAAAACCAAGAAAGTGTGTATCCAAACGGCGACGACCAATTTTATCCCCACCAGGCTTTGGCAAAGTAGCGCGACCAAAACGGGCGAGCAATGGCCCAATCAGCATTACAGAACCGCGCAAACGTTGTGCATCGCGCATAAAATTATCAGAGCGGAGATAAGAAATATCAATCGTACCCGCGCAAAAGCGGTAAGTATCGGGTGCTAAACGCTCTACGGTTACGCCCAAACCCTTCAGTAGTTCGATCAGTTTGTTGACATCCAGAATATCTGGCACATTAGTAACCGTTACATCTTCATTGGTGAGCAATACTGCCGCCACAATTTGTAAAGCCTCGTTTTTGGCACCTTGTGGGTGCAATTCTCCTGATAATGGCAACCCTCCGGTTACTTCAAAAGTATCTGTTTGCATAAATGATCGAATAATGTTTTTTAACGCCGCGAAAGTAGGGAGAATTTGGGGACTATAACTTATTTTTTTCGTTTCGTTCACCGAAATACCCAATTACAAACAGCAACAAAAAAAGGGGTGCGTACCAAACAGTACGCACCCCCAAATAGGATACGAGCAGTACAAATACTGCAATAAAATCACATAATGTCTATTGTTGCACGACCAATTTACGGGTATTTATCGTATCGCCATTGCGCACCTGCACAAAGTAGATACCAGTACCTAAGCGCGCTAGATCTACCTGAACTTGGTTATTGCCTTTGCTCATCACGCGATTTTCCTGTACAGCAACGCGACCCGAAGCATCCATTACAGATACTTGTACATCACTTTCTGCTTCTACGGGTACTTCGATCATGACCATATCTTTGGCAGGATTTGGGAACATACCAAAACCAGCGTTTTCAAATATGACCGGAATTTCCATCTGAGTTTGTTCGCCATCGGTAGAACCATCGGTACGCCAGTTGGAAGCACTAAGGCTTACCCTAAGATTATAGCAAGCAGCATTACTTGCCCCATTATATCCATATACATAAGCAACATAATTGGAAGAAACGGTAGTCGTGTTAACGATAAGTTGCTCGCTGGCAGTACCTGCATTTTCAGAAGTACCCAATAAGGTACTGCTGCGGTATAGTTTCAGATCATAGTCATTGGGCAAGTTGGTAAGATCCACTTTGATGCGTGATGTGGCAGCCGTATTGCTAAATCTAAAGTAATCTTTATCCGTTGCAGTTGCAATTTTAGCAGTAATCGTAGTATTTGCAGGGATAACAACCGCTGTTGTACGTGTTTCGTTGGGTTCGTAGTTATCTGTGCAACCACCACTGCCAGCCGTAGTCGTAAACGAAGCCGCAGTAGAATAAGCCGCAGATGTGCTGCTACATACGGTTTGTACCTGATAGTTATAGGTAGAACTCGCCGTCAAACCTGTCAAATTCCTAGTCGTGCCTGTAATACCTGTAATTGTTGTCCAAGTAGCAGAAGTGGACAACTTATACTGTAAATTATAAGTAACAGCACCCGTTGCTGCGCCCCAGTTTACAGTAGCCGTTGTGGATGCAACGCTGGTCGCATTCAAGCCACTTGTTACTGCGCAAGTACCACCACCCGGAGCAGAGCAACCCAACGAATTGAGTAATGCTGCACGAGCGCCACCAGCAGCAAAGAGTGCTTGTGCGCGTGCTTTTTGGCCTGCTGTGAACATATTCATACAAGCGTCATCGGTGTAATCCATATAGTTCATAAACATATCGCCATTAGGGCCACTGCTACAACTTAACTGCGGGAACACAGGGCAACCATAGTGTTCATCCGCTTGGTTGGGTGTGTCGGCTACAAGGTCGCTACCGGAGCAAGAGGTTCCATCGTCGCCCCAAATATGATAAAGATTCAACCAGTGTCCTACTTCATGTGTAGCAGTACGACCTTTGTTGAATGGAGCAGTAGCAGTACCTATAGTGCCAACATATTGATAGTCACAAACAACACCATCGGTAGCAGCCAAGCCAGTGCCTGGGAATTGTGCATAACCCAAAATACCTCCGCTAATGTCACACACCCAAAAATTGAGGTACTGATCGCGTGACCAACCATCTAAACCACCTTGGGCAGTGTATTTCATAGCATCGTTGGTGCCAAACGCTGTAACGGTGGTTTGTTGGCGACGGATACCCGTAGTGGCATTGCCCGATGGGTCGCGGGTAGCCAAGCAGAAGTTGATCTCCAAGTCGGCAGCAAGACCCGAAAAAGCACTTGGGGTATTTACTTTATCGGCATTTAACCGACGAAAGTCATCGTTTAAAACAGCGATTTGAGATAAAATCTGTGCGTCGCTAATATTCTCCGCAGCAGTGTTCCATACTACATTGGCAACCACAGGAATCGTGACTACCATACGCTCTCGTACACCACCAGCAGCAATGTATTCCTCTGTATGACGCTCAATAGCTTCGAGTTGTTGTTTTAAAATAGGATTCTCTAAAAGATGCTGGTGTAGCACGTCTTCGGCGGCACACTGGCGTTGGGCAAACAATTGCATGGCAGAAAAGACCAGCAATAAGGCGGTAAATAAAGAAATAATACGCATTGTTAAAAAAAAAATTTTGGCAGCACACAAAAAACAAACACCCGTAGTGGGTTGCTACGTTGATGACTACCTGTGAAAAAATAAATTTGAAAAGGAAATGGATTAAAAATGCTTAAAACTAAGGGTAGAATAAATACACAAAGTTGCACAGAATTGTAACGAATAGTTAAATTTGGTATGCTCTAAAATTTTTAGCAAAAAATTCGCTACAAACTTTGAACGCACAAATATATGTTGAACTTTTATGGCTTCAATAAAATACCACTATTTTTTTTGGTCTTCCTAAAACTTTAACACATAGCAACCTAGCCCAAGTATTTGAGTAAGTTGTAATGGGTTGAAAATCAATTATTTGGACTTGATTATTCACATCGCCCAATAATCCGCAACATTTCTGGTTTTTTCATGGCATCAAAAAAGACGCGGATTTTTTTACTAAAACCACCTGAGCGGTCGGCGGAGTATTCGATTCGGATTTCTCCGGTTGCTCCTGGGGCTATGGGGGTTTCGGGCCATTTGGCCGCAGTACAGCCACAGGTAGTACGTACCGTTTGAAGCAATATGGGTTGTGTGGAAGTATTTTTAAAAGTAAAAGAAGTACCCGTTACTGAGCCCATTTCAACCGTACCGAAATCATAGGTTTTTTCGGTTAACCATGCTACCGCTTTGGGTTTGGGTGCTGCGGCGCTCCATACGATGGAACATAATAAAAAAAGTAAACTTTTGTAAAAATACATTTTGATCTAAAATTTTAGGGTCAAAATTAAGGTATTTGAGTGGGTTTTTCTTGTAATGCTATGCTTTTTTAAATAGATAGTAAAAACGTAAGGGAAAGTTCTGTAGTTTTTACGAATCAGTATAAAGAAGTAAAATTATAAAATGTTAAAATTTAAAATTTTTATAAAAACCTGATGTAATACAAGTACATTTGCAATGCAAAAAATTACAACAAGTAAAATTCTTCTCACATTAAAAACAATTATTCAAAATGAAAAAATTTAATTTTGAAAAAATGGGGGGGGGGCAAAATATTAATTGCCACCCTTTTCGCCTTTACTTTCCTGTCAACAACTGCTGTTTTCGGTCAAAGTAACAATGCTGTATCTTGTGGAACGCCTGATTTTCCCCCAGGAACTATTGAAGCGTTACTACAAAAATACTCATCAAATAATAGTGCTACTCCGGAAAGCTCGATAGCTCCTCGAATACCAGTTTGGATTTATTTTTTTAGAGCAAGTGGGGGTGGAGTAACCCCTTCTGAAAGTGCTGGAATTTCTGCTGTACAAGGAATGAATACCTACTTTAATGGGTTATTTTCATTTTCAATTTGTGGAACAACAAATATAGTCTCGGATGATTTCGCGATCCTTGAAGTTTCAGAATTTGGCGCAGCATGCGATCTTGTCAACTCATTTAATGAACCTTTAGATGACAAGTGTATTAAGATTTTTTTTGTGTCAAATATAATAACTAACGCAAATACCATACCCCCTACTCTGGCTGGAGGATATGGTATTTCACCGAATCTGCCCGGAGGAAATTTTGATAAATCAGGAATTATTTTGACATTCCCAACTTCGATAAATGCTGCTCATGAAATGGGGCACTATTTTGGGCTTTCACACACATTTCTTGGAGGTCAAATCAATCAATTTGTCATTCCTCCCAATACTACAAATACAGATCTAATTGGAATATGTTCAGTTACCGGTGACTTTTTATGCGATACCCCTGCAGATTTATCAGATACAGAAATCTCGTTTGCAAGCGATTGTGTGACCTTTACTTGCGGCAGCAATTGTTTAGACCCTTTGGGTGTTCCTTATGCTCCGGATCCAACACTACTTATGAGTTATCATGGTGATTGTAGAAATCGTTTTTCAAATGGCCAACGGGTGGTCATGAGTACCCTTTTTCAATTTGCGCCAAATTATGCAAAGCTACGAGACCCCAATGCGGCCTGCACAGCAGCCAAGTTTGGTAAAGTAATTGCTAATTGCCTTGACTTAGAAAATGATGTACCACTTGAAGGTTTAGACATTGAGTTAATAACATCAGCAAATAATTTTCCTTGTAATGTAATTACAGACCCTTTTGGGATATATAAAATATCAAGTATATCCGGTAATTGCCAACAAGGTAGCCCAGGGAAAAGAGTGCTTACTCCTCAAAAAGACCTTTTCCCAAACACTACGATACCCAAATATTTGAATTTATTAAATGGTGTAGATGTGTATGACTTAGTTCTAATTAGTCGCCATATCTTAAACCTTGAGCCGTTGAATACCCCTTACAAACTTATTTCAGCAGATGCAAATAACTCAGGGACTGTAACCACTTTTGATAATGTTATACTACGGAAAGCTATTTTAGGATCAATTACTAGTTTACCTGCTGGAAGCTGGCGACATATCCCAAATCTATGGTTCAATTTACCAGGGTTTTCTACAGGATTTAATAGTAGCAACCCATTCGGTGTTACCTTTCAGGATATAGAAGGAATACAGAAGTCTTATCTTGGAAATGGCGAAGAACTATCAAGCTGGATGGATAAGGTATCATTTAGTACCTCGCCTATATCTCCGAGTTTTCCAGCCAGCAATCTAGAATCTTCGTGGTCTTTTACGGGCACCAAAGTAGGAGATGTAGATTGTAACGCACTACCTGGAGCCTTTTCGGGAGAAACCCCCATCAACGCATTTCTCCCGCCAACAGGAGGCATAAGTATTGCGACTACCGCTAATACCACCAAAACAATAAAGGTAGTACTCAATACACCAAAGGCAGTGTCGGGATGGCAAATGGGTATCAATTATAATTTGGGGGATTTAACTATTGGTCAAGTTACCGACGGAAATGAGGGCTTGTTTTTGAATGCTGATAATTTTTATAAATCGGAGGATGCAACAGCACAAAAAGGTAAATTAAATGCCTTATGGTTCTCCGAGAATGGTACGGCTTTAAACTTAAACAACAAGGTGCTATTTACATTTGTTGTTAATGCAAAAAGCAATATGAGCAAATTGGAAACCAAGTTGGATCTCAATCAGTTTGCCGCTGGCTTAAAGTTTTATGACAATACTGGTAATTTGATTAAAAACGTTGGACTTCGTTTAGAAGAGTCCAATGGCTTGGGTTTAGGAAATAATAATCTTGAAGAAAGGGCTTTCAATCTTGAACCAACCACTGAAATGGAAGTTCAAGTAAGTCCTGTACCATTTAGTAATGCTTTATGGTTTGCGGTAAATATGCCCTTCGATGAATCGGCCACGCTTTCTATTTTTGATATGACAGGAAGGCTTATGCTCCAAAACAAACAGTTGCTCCAAAAAGGTCGCAATGATTTTGAAATGGACAATTTGAGCGATTTTCCAGCAGGGGTCTATACCTATATCCTCAAGGCTGGGACACTATCAAAAGTAGGTAAACTAATCAAATAAATAATTGCTTGTTGTAATTTTTTGCAATTTTAAGAATGAACAAAATAACAATTTATTCAATATCCATCCCATGAAAAATATACTTACAATTTTACTTTTTTTATCCATAATTAACCAACTACCAGCGCAAACTACGTGGTTTGTACAGCAAACCGCTACCGGCACTAATTCTGGTACATCGTGGAGCAACGCTTTTACCGATCTCCAAACCGCTCTGTCCTCTGCCAACAATGGCGATGCAATATGGGTTGCCAAAGGCACTTATACACCTACGAGTTCTAATGACAGAACCATTTCTTTCCGTATGAAAAATGGCGTAAAAATATACGGTGGTTTTTTGGGTTCAGAAACAACATTATCCGCAAGAAACTGGACACAAAATGCCACCATACTAAGTGGTAATATAGGCTCACTAAGTACCCAACTGGATAATACCTTACAAGTAGTAACAGCGTATAATATTGGTAAAAACTCCGTTTTAGATGGTTTTACTATTTCTGATGCCTACAATCCCGATGATATCGGAGGCGGTATGGTCATAGCGGATTTTTTGGGTGCGATACCCACCGAACCCCTGATCGAAAACTGTACATTCACTAAAAATTACGCTTATTCTGGTGGCGGTATGTATATTGTAGGTAGTGTCTCTACCACATCCTTTACCAAGCCCCAACTTAAAAACTGTCTATTCCAGTCCAACCGTGCTTTTGAGTTTGGAGGCGGCATATACCAAGCAGCACCTAGCATCCCCAACGATACTTTTTTGTTGGATCAATGTAGGTTCTTGGATAATAGAGTAGTTAATTTGGGTCAAGGTGGCGCGATTTATTTTGGCGATATGGCCAATTCCGTTATGAGGCTTTATGGTTGTACTTTTGAGCGCGATTCTGCTATTACTGGTGGTGCCATTGAGAGCCTACCTCTTCCTAATTCAACTCTAATACTAGATTCTTGTTTATTTAGAAGTAATTATGCAAACTCTGGTGGCGTTTTTCATTACCGTGGTAATTTTTTGCCCGCAGGAAACTCACTCCGTTTATTTATTCAGAAGTCCATTTTTGAAGAGAATAAAGCAAATAGCGGTATTGGAGCAAGCATGTCTATTTCTAGTTCTAATGAGGCATCATTCGATTTAAATATTGATAATTCGCTTTTTCTTAAAAACGATGGCGGTAACATTAGACTATCCGCGGATAACAACAGCAACACGAATATCGTGGTTGCTAATACTCGATTTATTAAAAATACAAGTGCTGCATTATACAGTAGATTAGAATCTGCATCCAAATTTAATACATCTTCAACTACAATTGAAAATTGTGTCTTTGCAAGAAATGGTTACGGTATTAGTTCCAGTCAGGCCAAAGAAAATAATTTTGTGAAAACGTTCATTCGGAATAGCACATTTTTCCAAAATAGAGATGGCTGTTTTCATAAAGTAACGTATCCGAATTATATTTTTTATACAGATACTACCTTTAATAACCGAATGCTCATTGAAAACTGTATAGTGTGGCAGCCCAATTTGGATATCGGGTCTATATTTGTCAACCATAATCCTACACAACCTGTGTATTATCCTAATGGTACCGGATTTGAAGTAAAAAACAGCCTGTTATCCTGTGATCCATGGGACATTCATTTATTAGGTGCAAGCAATTTTTCCGAAGGTACTATTTTTGAAAAATACCCAGAATTCATGGACACACTTACAGACAATTATCGGTTAAAGCCCTGTTCGCCATTGATCAATAAAGGCAGTAACGCTAGTGTATTGGCCAATGGTATCCTTTATGACTTGGATGGAATGCCTCGTATCCAACAAGATACCGTGGATATGGGAGCGTATGAGCAATCCATTATTTGTGGCTCTAGTACGCATAATTACACTAAAAAGGATATACCACTCGCCATAAGCCCCAATCCTTCGGACAACGGGGACTTATGTATCCGTATCGGCGATAGTGGTGTTAGAACAGGCCAACTTACAGTACTCAATATGGTTGGAAATGTGATGCATCAAAAAAAATGTGCCTTATCGGAGGGTAATACCTGCTTTCCTTTGCAATACCTGCCCGAAGGTATTTATTTTGTCTCTTTTGAAACAGCAGATACGGTGTATATCGGCAAATGGTTGAATTTGGGAGGTGGATAAGTCAGTTTTCTAAAAAAAAATACCACTTTCTAGCACAAGAATAAAGTTTGGCCTAATTTTGGTTGTTTTTTTTACGCTCTTTCGGTTTTGAGGCAACCCAAAACTTATTTTGCGTATCAATTAGCAGACTCAACCTTAACGGATTGAATTTGTTCTTTTTGCACCAACTATAAAGACTATAGGTTTTTGTTACATTTTATGAAAAAAATAATTGCTTTATCATTTATCGCTGTTGCCTCATTGGCATCCATCACAGAAACTAACGCACAATGCAGGAATGGTGTTAATCCCGTTACTGGTGAAAAATGTGCCAATGCTGTGGTATCGGCAGTTCCCTTTTTACGGATCGTTCCCGATTCTCGTGGCGGCGCTTTGGGCGATGCAGGCATTGCCACATCAGCCGATGCCAATTCAATGCACTACAACCCTTCTAAACTAGCATTTGTGGACAAAAACGTATCCATTTCTGCTACTTTCACACCTTGGATGCGTGCTTTGGGTCTTAATGATGTTTATTTGGCTTACCTATCCGGTTATAAAAAATTGGACGATCGCCAAGCCATCGGTTTTGGTTTGCGCTATTTCTCCTTGGGTAGCATTGATTTTACCGATGATAGCGGTAACCCACTCGGTACTGGTCAACCAAACGAATTTGAAATATCTGCTGGTTATGCCCGCAAACTTTCTGAAAAATTATCCGCAGGTATTGGTGCTAAATTTATCTTCTCCAGCCTTGCAACAGGTGTACAGGTAGAAGGTGTTGAAATAAGACCTGCTATTGCTGGTGCCGCAGATTTGTCGTTGACGTACAAAACACCAATGAATTTTTCCAATAGAAAAGCAGATTTGACCGTGGGTATGGCTATTACTAATATCGGTAATAAAGTCACTTATACGCAGTCGAATATACGCGATTATATACCAACTAACCTCGGTATCGGAACTGCATATCGTATGCACTTGGACGAATATAATACTTTGACATTTACTGCCGACTTCAACAAACTATTGGTACCAACGCCTTGCGATGATCCGGATCCTACGGTATGTGATACTGATGGCGATCTAATAGCAGACTACCGTCAACAATCTCCGATTGCGGGTATTTTCCAGTCCTTTGGTGATGCTTCTGGCGGTTTTCAGGAAGAATTGAAGGAAATTACTATTGGTGGTGGTATCGAATATTGGTACGATGACCAGTTTGCTGTACGCGCTGGTTATTTCAACGAACACTATTCTAAAGGTAATCGTAAATATTTCAGTGTTGGTTTGGGTTTGAAATACCAAATTTTTGGTCTGAATTTCTCTTATATTGTACCTACAACCAACCGTCGTAATCCACTCGATAATACACTCCGCTTCTCTTTGTTGTTCGACTTTGGTGCGTTCAGCGGTGATGAAGAATAAAGCATAATATGCTGCATTTATAGAAACACTCCAGTTGGCTTGTATGCTGGCTGGGGTGTTTTTTTTTGTTACATTTATATAATAGACATTATACAGAATTAGTTTCGTATGCTGAGAATGGTTAATTTTCGCCAAATTTTCGTTAAATTTTTCGCCGAAAATACCCCATTTCGACTGCAAAATTTGCCTTGATTTGACAAAAATTTCCTCATTTCAGCATTACGACTCTAATTCTATATAATGTCTATTATTTGTCAAACACAAAAAACTTTTATCAACTTAATACGAAAAATAGTATTTTTGCCGCAAAAATATACATTAATGAAAAAATTATTTATTCTATTTACCCTTTCTTTTCTCACCCTCTTTTCTTGTAAAAAAGAAAAAGTATTCACCTATCAAGATCAACTTGCGCTTGATATTATCAAAATTAACGAATATCTCGATGGCAAAGGCATCAAAAGCGAATACCAAGTAACTGCTAGTAGTCTTTACTATAAAATCACAGATGAAGGTAATGCTGATGGCATAAAACCCGTGCCGTCATCTACCGTTAAAGTGAAGTACAAAGGATATTTTCTTAATGGTGAAGTTTTTGATCAAACCACAGGCACAGATGTCGCTGAATTTCCAGTAGATGGTGTGATAAAGGGCTTTGCAGAAGGCTTACAATTACTCCATAAAAAAGGGAAATCAACGATTATCCTGCCCTCTGGTTTGGCTTATGGGCCAAGAGGCTCTGGCAGTATCGATCCCAATACGCCTATCATTTTTGATTTGGAATTGGTTGATTTCCAGTAATTGCTTATACATCAGGATTTGTGCGTACGCGCACAAATCCTGATACTTTAAATACCTTATTACCCACAGAATACGTTCCTGTTTCAACTTCCATTCTCTTCCATTCATCCCAATTTTACGACCAGCCACCCGAAAGAGATTGCAGTACCTCTAGCGCCTAGTGTACATTTGTACCAATCAAAATACATTACATCAATTCTTAAACATAAAACTGATATGTTTGGCATGAAAAAAATACTTTTATTACTTACACTACTTTTACCCCTTTGGGCAGCCGCCCAAACCTCTACCCTGCGAGGTACAGTACTTGACTTACAATCCGAAACACCTTTAATTGGTGTTACGATACGAACCATTGGCCTCGATCCTGTATTGGGTGCCACTACTGATGAAAATGGCGTTTTTGTCATTCGCAATACGCCAGTTGGCCGCTTACAACTCTCCATCAATTATCCGGGATATGAAACCCAAAGCATCCCCAATATCCTAACCACTGCGGGAAAGGAGGTGCAAATCAATGTTCGTTTACAAGAATCTTACACTTCTATTGGAGAGGTGATAATTACCGCAAAGACCAATAAAGACCGCCCGATGAACGAATTAGCCACTATTTCGGCGCGCCAATTCAATACCGAGGAGGTAAGTCGTTATTCCGGTGGCCGCAACGATGTGGCCAAACTTGTCGCCAATTTTGCAGGTGTAGCCGCCAATAATGATTCCCGTAACGATATCATTATCCGTGGTAATTCGCCTACCGGTGTACTTTGGCGGTTGGAAGGCGTACCGATGCCCAATCCGAACCACTTTTCTACGTTAGGCACTACTGGCGGCCCTGTTTCAGCACTCAATCCTAACTTAATATCAAATTCCGACTTCCTCACCGGAGCATTCCCCGCTGAATATGGCAATGCGCTTGCAGGCGTATTTGATATTAATTTCAGAACGGGCAACAAAGAAAGACACGAGTTTATGGGTCAAATTGGCGCATTTACGGGTATGGAAGCCATGGCAGAAGGCCCACTCAATAAAAAGAAAGGTGGTTCTTATGTCATAGCCTATAGGCACTCTTTTGTAGAGGTAGCCAATGCTGCGGGTTTGAGTGTGGGAACCACTGCCCTACCTAGGTATAAAGATGTTTCGTTCAATTTTGATTTGGGTAAATCTAAACTTGGCAGGTTTTCGGTATTTGGTATTGCGGCACATAGTAATATCAATTTTATCGGAAAAGACCTTGATAGTACCGATCTTTGGGCCGTCAAAAACCAAAATGCGTACAGTACCTCTTTATTTGGGGTAGCCGGCGTAAAACATAATTTATTGCTCAACGATCACTCTTATATTCGTACCGTAATCAGTGGATCGTTTACAGGTGTGCGCTACCGCGAAGAAGCGGTTGACTTTAATACAGAGTACCCAATATTGGAAAAACTCGATGTGCGGGACGATCTAACCCAATGGCGTTTAGGATCGTATTATAATAACAAAATAAATGCCCGCCTTACCTTGCGCACAGGTGTTTTAGTACAACTACAAGATTTGAATACGCTCGTAAGTACACGTGATAAAACGCCTGATTTGAATGGTGATGGATTACCAGATTGGTTTGCTACTCGCGATTTTGAAGGTAATTTCTTGCTCTCAGAAGCCTATATACAAACACAATACCGTATTTCGCGCACATTTACCCTGAATACCGGTGTACATGCGCAGCATTTTGAACTCACCGATGATATTGTGGCGGAACCTCGAGTAGCCCTGAACTGGCAAGTAGCACCGCAATCAAGGATCAACCTTGGTTATGGATTACACCACCAAACTCAACCTTTACCAGTGTTCTTGATCCGCAAACGCCTTGCAGATGGCACAACAGTTGCAACGAATAATGACCTTGGTTTTACCCGTAACCAACATTTTGTACTTGGCTACGATTTTAAACCCGCCACAGATTGGCGCTTCAAAGCGGAACTTTATTACCAGTTACTGAGCAACGTACCTGTCACTGCTACCCCATCGTCTTTTTCAATCTTGAATGCTGGCGCAGATTTTGTATTCCCTGAAAAGAATGATTTGGTGAATACTGGTACTGGTACAAATAAAGGTTTGGAACTTACGGCAGAGAAATTTTTCAGCAAAGGTTATTATGGCTTATTTACGGTGAGTCTTTATGATTCCAAGTATAAAGGCAGCGATGGTATTGAACGCAGCACGGCTTTTAATGGTCATTATGTCGTGAATACTTTAGTTGGTCGCGAGTTTAAATTGGGTGACTCTGGTCGTAGATACCTCACTTTGGATACCAAATTTACAACAGCTGGCGGAAGACCTTACACACCTGTCAACTTGGAGGCTAGTCGCCTCGCTGGTACGGAAGTGCTGTACGAAGATCGCGCATTTAGCGATCGCCTCGATAATTATCTCCGCTGGGATGTAAAAATGGGTTTCCGCTTGAACAGTGCCAAACGCAAAATGTCGCAGACCTTCTTTTTGGATTTCCAGAACGTAACGAACCACAAAAACGTGTTTCAAATGCGTTATAACGAAGATCGTGGTGCAATTGGGCGGGTTAACCAAATTGGATTTTTCCCGGATGTAATGTATAGGGTTGAGTTTTAAGATCAATTTTAGTTAAAAAAACAAGATAAATAAGTACTTTTACGCAATGAAAAGAAATAAATGTTTTCGGGATGTAACTGGATTCGATGACCGTAAGGTGATCATCATTGGTGTTCCGCTCAGTGCCATTATTGTATCAATTATGCTTTTTAACGAGCAATATACAAATGGCGATTGGGCGTTCTTATCCCTTTGCATCCCGATTTCATTTGTTTACACATCGGCATTTTGGGCAACATTACGCTGGTTTTATATCAAAATAAAGATAAAATACCCCGAAGCAAACGAGATTGGTAAGCGGGTAATGGCACTGAGTATTATTTTGGTACTCAATTTTATGGCCGTAAATTTTGTACTGGATCGTATTGTCGATTATGCAGTTCCTGAGCATAATACCTTTAGGCCCAATGTCGGAATGGAGTTTTTGGCTACGTTATTACTCTCCAGCCTAATCATCTGTATGTATGAAGCCATCTCCTTTTACTTAAAACTACAGGTAACTATTGCCGAAAAATCAGATTTACAAAACAAGCATATTCAATCGCAATTGGAGGGTTTGCGCAACCAAGTCAATCCACATTTTTTATTCAATAGCCTCAATACGCTGACCTATCTTATTCCAGAAAACAGCGAAAAAGCCGTTAATTTTGTTCAAAAACTTAGCAAAGTGTACCGATATGTACTGGAAAGCCGTGATGCAAATGTAATTGCACTCTGCGACGAATTGGAATACTTGAACGCATATATTTATTTGTTGCGGGAACGATTTGGTGAAAACTTAGTGGTGGATATTCACGCATTGGAAAAACTAAAAGAGGCTAAGATTGTGCCGCTTACGCTTCAAATTTTGTTTGAAAACGCCATTAAACATAATGTAATTTCGCATGACAAACCATTAAAAATTGAAATATTTTACGAAAACAACCATTTGGTGGTGCGCAATACGCTGCAAAAGAAAAACCAAGTGATGGACTCTACCGGGGTTGGATTGGAAAATATTCGCGAGCGTTACCGCCTTTTGACGGACAGCGAAATTGAGGTGATTGTGTCGCAACAATATTTCACCGTACTGATTCCCATGCAAAAAATAAATATCGACCAATTATCTATTCCCCAACTATAATCCGATATAATTAATTACCTAAACATGAATATTCTAATCATAGAAGATGAACTCCCCGCTGCAAAGCAATTGACCAAACTGTTGCAAGCACGCGATAAAGATATTGAGATACTGGACACTTTGGATTCCGTAGAAGGTGCGGTGCGGTGGCTAAAGGCATTCAACAGCCCCGACCTGATTTTTATGGATATTCAAATTGCGGATGGATTGAGTTTTGATATTTTCCGGCAGGTAACGGTTAGTGCACCTGTTATTTTTACTACTGCATTTGACCAATATGCTGTACAAGCCTTTAAGGTGAATGCTATTGATTATTTGCTAAAACCAATTGACCCTGAAGATCTTTCCAAGGCTTTGGACAAAGTAAAAGCATCCATTACGAATAACTCGGTGCCTGATATGCAGCAATTGATGCGTTATTTTGACAAAACCCAGTATAAAGACCGTTTTTTGGTAAAATCGGGGCAACACTTCGTAATGGTTACAATGGATGAAATTGCATTTTTTCATTCTTCCGATGGGCTTACCCAAATATTTACCAAACAAGGCAAAAGGCATTTTGTGGAATACACACTGGATGAATTAGAAAAACTACTGGATCCTTCCTCTTTTTACCGCATTAACAGGGGAATATTTTTATCGGTACATGCTATAAAAGCCATTCACCCGCACCTCAATGGACGACTAAAATTGGAAATTAATCCATCGCTGGGAGAAGAAATTTTTGTGAGCAGGGAGCGGGTTGGCGCGTTTAAGGTTTGGTTGGGGGCTTAGGACTACCTAAATCGAATGGCTTTTACAGGTGAAATTTTAGACACCACAAAAGAGGGAATCAGTAAAAAAAGAATAGTAATCAATAAGGTTCCGATATTGATACTCAATAAAGTAAACCATTCAAATTTCACGGGCGCATAAGAAAGGTAATAATCAGCTTCATTCAGGCGCAAAAACCTAAACTTTTGCTGCAAGAGGCATAGTCCAATACCAATTAAATTACCCCAAAACATACCATTCAACGTAATTACCGCGGCGTGGTATAGGAATATTTCCCGGATACTGCCATTCCTCGCGCCTAATGCTTTGAGAATACCGATCATATTGGTGCGCTCCAAAACAAGTACCAATAACGCCGTTATCATATTAATAATGGCCACGGCCAGCATAAGCCCAAGAATAACGAATTCATTCAAGTCTTGTAATTGAAGCCATTCAAAAATGGCGGGAAATTTCTCACGAATACTGGCCGAAACCAAATCAGTAGGAATCATTTCTTCATAGACATATTGATTAAAGACATCCAAATCTCTAATATCATCCAGCCAAACCTCAAAACCTGCCACCTGATTAGGCGCCCAATCGAGCAATTCCTGCACTTGCCGAAGATCGCAGAGGGCGAATTTTCGGTCATATTCCTCCAAACCTGTTTTATATATCCCACAAACCTCAAATAATCGTTTGGCTTGTTGGCCTTCTTTTACAAAATGTACAACAAATTTATCCTTTATGCCCACCTGCAAACGGTTGGCGGTTTGGCGACTGATCAAAATTTCGCGCGATGGAGCGGTGTCGTTTAATGCTGGTGGCGCACCTTCTTCTAAATAAGGTTTTAGGTTTTCCCAATCAAAAGTATTACTTACGCCCTTGAGAATAATGCCTTCCATCGCTGTTTTTGAGCGAATAATGCCCGGTTTCAGGGCAAATGCCTGTACATGTCGGATACCGCCATGGGTTAGTTTCTCTGCCTCACCATCCGTTTCAAAACCTAAAATAGTGCTCGGTACGGCAAAAGGTACTTGTCCGGTTTTTCTGAGTGCATCTAGAAAAGGAAGGCTATCGGATACCGGTGTTGCATCGGCTGTAGCGGAATCAGTAATAGCGGATGCAATATGGATATGCCCCCAAAATTCAAAGATTTTCTTGCTGATTTCTGTTTTAAAACCGGAAATAAGCGCAGAAGCCGTAATCATCACGGCCACACTCAAGGCCACTGCTACAATTGCAATACGAATAATGATACTGGAAAAATTGCGTTTACCAGCAAAAGCAATACGTCGGGCAATAAAAAAAGGTAAATTCATGCCGTTGGGTTTTGTTGGCTCAATTGTTGGACGGCCTCCTCGGTCAAGCGCAGACGCTCACGACAAAAACGCACCAATTCATTAGCACGTTCTACTTTGGCTGTTAAAGCGTCGATACCCACTGTGCCGTCCTGTAATTCGGACAAAATAAGCCGCAATTCGGTATAAGCAGCCTCATAACTCGGTTGATCCGATTTTTTCATGGGGCAAAGATATTTTGATTTATTCGATTGTTCGTTTTTTTTACACAGGAGCGCAATTTATTTAAGATCAGCGGCATAGTGCACTAGGTTAAGCAACAACAGCCGCACAAAAAAAGCCCTGCCGTCTGCAAGCAGCGCGGCAAGGCAAGTTGATGCAAAACTCACATTATTACGGTACTACTACTGTCCTTTTTTGGAATGAAAACGCTGAAAAATAACCTAAAGCACCATTACTAATATTACTTACCGGGTTAGCGGGAACACCAGCAGCATTAGGGCCGTTAGTACTTAAATACTGGCTTAAGGAGAAGAAATAATCGTAAGCACCTTTATCAATACACATCATTTCCAATGTTACTATATCACCAGAATAAATCTCTACATCTACACTAAAAAGTGGTTGCTCATTTACTCTTCCGTCAAAAATATTATCATTTTTGACTTGTATAGAAAGATCCCTTTCCCCATTCACGGTTTGGATAAACCGATAATTGTTTTGGGCATCTGCTGGATCAAAATAACGGGGTATCAGTGCAAATGAAGTGCTATCGCTACCACCGCCACCGGGAGGGCCAAAAGCAAGTTCGCGAAAATCAATCTTATCGAGCATTACGGGAGCTGGTAAAGTGCTTTCTGCTGTGTATTTTTGCCCATCGGCGGTGGTGATCGATAGGAAATATTTTTGGCCAATTTTACCGCGCAAATTGGTATTTTGATAAGTTCCAGGGGTAGATTGGGTGCAATTCCAAGTATTACCCTCCAAATCTGTAATCACCACAATAGCATCCGAAATGGCGGGATAAGTACTCGGATCACTAAAATTGACAGTACGGGTGAGTGTTACGGTGGCTGTGTCGCTTTGATCGCTCAAATATGCTTCAACAACCAATTTTGGCTCCGCCGAATTTAAGTCTATTTGAATTTCCTTCTCGCAGGATACGAGTGTGAGGCATATTAGCCCCATGAAAAATAATTTATTCATAGTGGAATGATATTTTAGTAATTTAGAATTTGAAATTATAGGTAACACTCGGTACCCATCTGAAAAGTGAAGTTTGTAGCGCACGTGTACGAGAAGGATCGTCTGGATCATCCTCAAATGTGATGGTATAGGCATTTTGTCGGCCATAAGCATTGTATAAGCCAAAATTCCAAGAACTTTGGTAACGTCCTTTTCTTTGTCGCTCATAAGTTACCCCTAAATCCAAACGATGATTGGCGGGCATCCGATAACCATTGCGTTCGGTGTAGTAAAATACGGTGTTATCGGCCACTTCGTATTTACCACTTGGGAACGTAGCAGCATTGCCCGTATTATAAATAAATGAGCCTGAAAGCGACCAGTTTTTGTTAAACTGATAAGTACCTACTACCGAAATATCGTGTGTGCGGTCTTGTCGGGCAACATACCAATCGCCATTATTGATACCGTCGATTTGGCGCTCTGTACGCGATAAAGTATAGCCGATCCAGCCTGATAATTTACCAGTTTTCTTTTTCAACAATAACTCGATACCATAAGCACGGCCTTTACCATACAGCAATTCGCTTTCTACGTCAGGGGCGGTATTTATATCCGCGCCATTTTTGTAATCTACTTGGTTTTGCATCCATTTATAGTAGGTTTCTGCGCTAAATTCGTACTTATTATCGGCAAAATTGCGGAAATACCCAAGCCCCAATTGGTCGCTTATTTCGGGTTTGATATTGTATGAATTACCCACCCATTGATCCGTTGGGTTACCCGTACTTGAATTACTCAACAAGTGAAGATTTTGTGTATTTCTGCTATAACCTGCTTTCAAACTGGAATTCGGCGTGAGGACATAACTTGCCGTTAAGCGTGGCTCCAGGTTCACATAAGTTTTGCCAATGCTACCTTCTGCGAGTATGACAGTATCTGTTTTTACACCATTTTCATAAATATTATACCCCCGTTCGTCGCCTAAAACCGAATACGAAGAAAGGCGCAAACCATAATCTACATTGAGGCGTGAATTCACTTTAAATTCATTATTGACAAAAACGGCATTTTCAAGACCGTAACGATTGTAAGCCGAAAGATCCTCACCAGCATCTGAAAAGCGACTTGGGCGTATGGTGTGGTGAATGGTATTAAAGCCAAAACGCCAAGAATTACGATCATTAGGGAAAAACTGAAATTCCTGCTTCAAGTTCCAGTCACGGATTTTTGAACTAATCTTGAAATCGCTTGTCTCATCGGAGGCAATACTAATTTTGTAATCATAATCACTAAAAATCAAAGAAGTATTGGAGAACCAACGCGGATTAATGATGCTATTCCAACGTAAAGTCCCGGTTCTATTACCCCAATCAATCCCAAATGATTCGCCAAAACCAAGCACATCGCGTCCAAAATACCCCGATAAAAAGATGCGATTATTTTCATTGATACGATAATTAGCCTTCGCATTCAGATCGTAAAAATACAATTGGGTATCTTCAAACCCATCAGCTGCCTTCAAAAAAACATCAGCATAAGTGCGGCGGCCTGCAACAATAAACGACGACTTTTCTTTTTGGATAGGCCCTTCAACGCTTATTCTGCTCGAAATAAGACCAATACCTCCATTAACATGGTAATCTTTATCGTTGCCTTCCAACATTTTTACATCCAAAACAGAGGCCAATCGTCCACCATATTGTGCAGGGCTATTGCCTTTGATTAGTGTAGCGTCTTTGATCGCATCGGAATTGAAGGTGCTAAAGAATCCCAACAAATGTGAAGCGTTATATACAGGCGCTTCATCGAGTAGGATGAGATTTTGATCGGCTGCGCCACCACGGACAAAAAAGCCAGAATTGCCTTCTCCCGCCGATTTTACGCCAGGCAATAATTGAATGGTCTTTAAAATGTCTTTTTCGCCAAAGATCACTGGCAATTTTCCGAGTTCTTTTATGACCAGTTTTTCAACGCCCATGGTAGCCCTGGTTACGTTTTCATTTTCTTTTTTAGCAGAAATAACAACTTCTTGTAAAAGTGCCTTTTCTGCAAGTTGAATATCGAGTTTGAGGTCTTTGTCTAATACAATGGCTTGTTGAAAAGTTTCGTAACCCAAATAAGAACAAGCAACTGTGTATTTGCCCGCAGGCACGGTGAGGGAGTAAAACCCGTATTCATTACTCGCCCGCCCAGAGGACGCACTTTCTAAAAGTCGGATGGAAGCACCTATCAGTTCCTCGCCTGTGGCCTGGTCTCGAATTGTTCCGCTTAAAGTAGATTTCTGCTGTGCAGAAACGGTGAATGTACTCAAAAGTACAACAAGAAAAAAGATGAATTTTTGCATTCTAAAATAAATAATGTGGTTGAATGGTGCAAAGATGTGGGCATCAAGATCGCTAGAAACGAATGTAACGGTGAGCATGCAAAATGTCTCGGTGAATATTGTTTTTAATGTATAAACGATTGATATTTGGCAATAAAAATTGGTTAAACAGCAGTATCATTGGAATGTAACCAGGAGTCTTTTTTATTAGAAAAGCACTCTTTTGCATTAAAAACATGGCTATTTTAACACCTAGAGCAGTCCTTTTTTCCTTTTGCGTAAAAGATAAAGAGTAATCCGTTTTTCGTCAAAATAAATACAATAACGAGGGCTTCATCGATACAAATCCGTACTACATCGCGACATATCCATATCCGATATTTGATCGACTTACCTTTGTTGCATAATTTATACTTAACATATATTTTAACGATGAAAAATTTATATTTTGGACTTGTCCTTGTCTTATCATCCATACAAGTAATTGCTCAAATTACAGTAACCAATACTACTTTCCCATCCATAGGAGATACGCTTCGTTATGTAAATGACAATAACCCTCCGGCACTCGACCTCGGCATGACTGGTGCTGCCAATCAAGTTTGGGATTTTACGGCACTTGAAGGAGGCGCAGTACAAACCACAGCATGGCTCTCCCCTACTGGTAGCAATAATGCTGGGAGTTTTTCCAGTGCCAATTTACGTACGAGCAACCTGGGTGGTGCTACTTTTTACAGAAAAACGAATACTGTGCTTGAAAGTATGGGTACATCGGGAGCCGATCAACTCAACTTAGGCGCTAATACGGTGGTGCGTTATCAACCGCCATTACCTGTACGTCGTGCGCCACAAAAGTTTTTTGATATACATACCGTAGAGAGTGACCTGAATTGGGCTTTACCGACCGGTGCTTTGGCCGATTCATTGCTCGGACAATTGGGCGGTTTAGTGGATTCCTTTCGGTTTCGTATTCATACTACCCGTTTAGATGTAGTAGATGCTTGGGGAACTTGTAATATTCCGAATGGTTCATTCCCTGTATTGCGCGAAAAACGCACAGAAATGACAGAAACGAGTATTGATGTACACAGCTTTATCGGCTGGACAGATTTAAGCGGTTTATTTGGCGGTGGTGGTAGCGGTTTGTTGGATAATATTGGCAATGACACTACCATAACGTATCATTTTTTTAGCAATACAGAAAAAGAAGAAATCGCCATCGTAACCGTGGACAATACCGATAATTCGATCCAGTCGGTTCAATTCAAATATATTGCTGCGCCCTCCGTAGCGACGAATGATGTATTCAGTTTGAAGCCCTCCATTGCATTGTCGCCCAATCCGAGTTCGGAATCGGTACAATTGCAGTTAAATCACTTTCCAGCAGGTGATTATTATTTAAAAGTAGTGGACGCACAAGGAAAAATTGTGGTACAAGAAAGCGTAAATGCAAGCGAAATGAATGCCAATATTAACTTGTCATACTGCCCTTCAGGGTTACTACTCATTCAGGTTTTAGATGCTAAAGGCCGTTTGGTAGCATCGCATAAAATGGTCAAGAAGCACTAAATATTTATTTTTTTTCATGATTTTTCTGTCTAAAAATGCACAGCGGTTGCTGAGGCACGGAGGACTTGTTGCCCAAAAGGAATATTAAATTTAACATAAAATGCAAGCAAAACCCATACTAATGCTACTGCTGCTTTCTATAGCGCAGGCTACTTTTTCGCAAACTGCCGACTGGCTTAATGCCCAATCGCAAACAAGTTTTGCCAATTTTAAAGCATTTTTAGCATATACTGACTCTAAAAGCACCACAACACATACAAACACGATACAACTCCAGCAAGCCAAGAAAGCCAAATTAGCAGCCTTACTTGCTATTCCAGATCCGACAGTAAATCTCCCCATGAGTTTTACAAACAACACGCAATTGCCTGTTAATTTGTTTCCAGCAGAAGCCTTCGGGGGACAACAGGGGGAATACAGGGAAGTGCAAACGGGGGTACAATACAATACGACGATTTCGCAGGGTTTAGATATTAAATTGGTTAACCTGGAAGGTTGGAAAAACCTGCAATTGGCCAAAATAAATATCGAAATTACCACAACTGATAATCAACTCAATATCAAACGGTTGTACGAAAATCTGGCAACGACCTATTTCAATATTGTCCAATTAAACGCTCAGTTGGAAACGGCCATCGAAAATTTACGCATTGCTGATACACTGCTACAAATCGTGGAAAATAAATTTGAGCAAGGACTAACACGTCAACAAGACGTAAATGACAGTCGTGTAAATCAACTCAATGCACAAGAAAACATCCGTCAAATCACCTATTTACAGGAACAACAATACCTTGCCTTAAAGATAATTGCCGATATTCCCGAATCAGAGCAAATTATCATTTTGGAAAAACCCGCTATGGATCCCCCCATTGCCCAACCCGATATTCGCACCAACGAATTGGCTTGGAAAAATAGCAAACTCAAAGAGCAATCGGCGTTGACGAATTTGAAAAAAGCAAATTTAACCTTTGCGCCCCAATTGTCTTTGGTTGGGAACAACGCCTATAACCAGTATAACCCGGATTTTACCATTTGGGGGGGCAACTGGATCCACAGCCAGTACGTTGGGTTGCGTTTCAATTTTAATTTGCCCAATGCAAATACGCTATCAAACCGCTCTAAAGCACGTTTTGACTACCAATTATCGCAAAAAAATAGTGAAAAAGCAAAAATTCAATCAACCTTAACGCAACAACAATTGGTTACCGAATGGGATAAAGCCATTTCGCAACAAAGTAACAATGCCAAAATATTGGCTTTGCAGGAAGAAACATTTCAAAAAAACAAAAACCTTTACAACGAAGGATTGATTGCGCTTGACCGCACGCTCAACAGTTTTTCAGCGATGGTTACTGCGCGTTATAACCTGATTGTCAGCCAAGTTAATGTATCACTTGCTCAAGCAAAAATAGAGATCAACAACAATATCAATTAACATGAAAAAGCATAAAACTTTATATTTAATAGCGATTATAGCCTTATTTTCGGCGTGCAAACAACCCATGCAAGAAACGCGACCGATCCGCAAAAACGTTATGGAAAGTGTATTTGCCTCTGGCGTATTGGAAGCGGATAATACGTACAATGTTACAGCGCAATCTGATGGTTATTTGGTCGAAATGAATTTTAAAGAGGGCGATATTGTACCCAAGGGAAAAACATTGGCCATCATCGAAAACAAGGAAAATGTTTTGAATGCCGAAAGCGCCGAAGAACTCTATGATATTGCCGTTAGAAACGCGCAAAGTAATGCGCCATCGCTGCTACAGGCACAAACTTCGGTGACCATAGCCGAGCAAAAAATGGAACAAGATCGACTACAAGAACAACGCTATAAAAGGCTTTTGGAGCAAAATAGCATTGCCCGCACAGAATACGAAACAATGCTACTCAATTACCAAACAGCCAAAAACAATTACGAAGCCGCAGTGCAGTATTACAAAAAACTACAACAGGACGCACAACAACAAACGGTTTCTAACAAGGCTCAAAAGCAGATCAACCAGACTGTTTTAGGTAAAAATGCGATACAAGCAGCGGTAGGCGGTAAAGTATATGAAAAATTCAAACAAACTGGCGATTATGTAAAACGGGGCGATGTCATTGCCTCTATTGGCAACCCAGATTTTATTTATGCCAAAGTAAACGTGGACGAAAGCAGTATCAGTCGGGTGCGCGTTGGGCAATCGGCCATCGTGCAATTGAATACCCAAAAAGCCAAAAACTACCCAGCAGTCGTTTGGGATATATTGCCCTCGTTCGATGAAGCCCAGCAGTCGTTTGTGTGCAAATTAAAATTCACTGAAGTACTCGATTTTTCGATTGTGCACACACAATTGCAAGCCAATATTACAGTAGGTGAGCAAGAAAACGCCATACTCATTCCACGTAATTATTTGGATTACGGCGGATTTGTGCGGGTAAAAGACCAACCTCAAAAAGTAAAAGTAGAGACTAATTTTGTGAGCAACGAATGGGTGCAAATCCTTTCAGGTATTGACGAAAACGTAATAATTACCACCACAAACATCAAATAAATGGCCAGAAACGTTAATTTAGAGATTGCACTAACGCACCTCCTTACCCGAAAACGCCAAACAATTGTGGCCGCATTGGGAGTCACGATTGGTATTGGAATGTATATTTTTATGAATTCGCTCATGGCCGGTTTTAGTCGATATGCTCGCAATGAAATTTTCAAAATGAACCCGCACATGAAAATTTTCAGGGAAGATGAAATTAGTGTGCCTTTGGACGGGCATTCATCCGAACAAAGTACCATGCGCGTGCTCATCAATCCGGCCATTACCACTACCAGTAAATCGCTACTCGATCCGCAACGATTGCTGGAAAATGTACGGCAAATTAGTTTTATTACCAATGCCATGCCCCAGGTGAATGTGGATGTTTTCTACAATAAAGGCAATTCACAACGCAAAGGCATTGTCAATGGCATCAATATCGCCGAAGCCGATGCCATGTTTAATATTGGATCCACAATACTTTCGGGTAGTTTGGAGGCATTACAAGGCAATTTGAGCGGCATTATTATTGGCAAAGGTATTGCGGAAAAATTAAATTTGAACTTAGGCGATAACCTGACTATTTCCTCTTCTCGAGGTGTATTAAAAATTATGAAAATCGTTGGTGTTTTTTCTTCGGGCAATAAAAACACCGATGACTCCAAATCGTATGTCAATATTGCAGCCGCGCAACAATTGTCCAAACAGGGCACGACGTATATTACCGATATTTATGCCAATACGATCAATTCCGATCAAGCACTGGAATTTGCCCAAAATGTGCAATCCATTACGCCCTATAAAGTAGAGGCTTGGCAAACCACAAATTCGGATCTACTTTCAGGTGATGTAATTAGAGATATTATGAATGGCACGGTTTCTATGGCTATTTTACTCATTGCGGCTTTTGGCATTTACAATATTATGAACATGACCATCACTCAAAAACTCAACGATATTGCTATTTTGAAAGCCACAGGGTTCAATGGACGCGATATTGTGGGTATTTTTTTAAGGGAATCCATTTTTATGGGTATATTAGGTACGCTCGTTGGATTAGTAATTGGGGCATCTTGTATTGCTGTTTTGAGCAAGGTGTACGTTGGTGGCCCCGTTGGTACTTTTCCTATTTATTTTGACCCAAATATATTTTTCAAGGGTGCATTCTTTGGGATTGCGCTTACCGCTTTAGCGGGCTATTTACCAGCCCGAAAAGCAGCCAATATTGACCCTGTATCTATTTTCAGAAAATGAGTTTAGCAAACACAAATGCCCAAGGGATCGTGCTTTCTGCGAGGGGCATCGGTAAATATTTTTACACACCCGAAAAAATAAAAGTCTTAAAAGACCTTCAATTTGATGCACATAAGGGCGAATTTCTAACGCTTGTAGGAAAAAGCGGATCGGGTAAGTCCACCTTGCTCTATTGCCTCAGCACGATGGATACCGACTATGAAGGCGAATTATTCATAGATGGCGAGCGCATCACTGGTAAGCATCCCACGCAGTTGGCGGCTATTCGCAACCATAGTATCGGTTTTGTGTTTCAGTTCCATTATCTGCTACCTGAGTTTTCATGCTTAAAAAACGTGATGATACCCGCTCTAAAACTAGGTAAATATGCCTATAAAGAAGTGGAAGCACGCGCTTATCAAAAACTAGAAATACTCGGTGTGCAGGATCAGGCACTTAAACCAGCATCCAAACTGAGCGGCGGACAACAACAGCGTGTATCTATTGCGCGGGCATTGATCAATGATCCAAAAATTATCATGTGCGATGAACCAACGGGGAATTTGGACACTAAAAATACCCAAATCGTATTTGATATTTTTAAGCAACTGGCACAAAACAATGCGCAAACCATTATTGCCGTTACACACGATACGGATTTTGCAGCGGCCAGTGATCGCACCATAGAATTGGCCGATGGAAGGATTATTAACTAAGAACGAAAAGCAATGTCATTTAAAATTAAACTGCCCCGCAATTATTTAACCATTTTGAATCATGGATCATTATGGCTCGTCTTTTTGGGGATTCCTGTCATTTTTGAACCAATTGACCCCGTAACAGCGGGTAATATAGCGACTCCTCCTATTGAAATACGGCATTGGGTAGGGGTCTGTATGAACTTGGGCTTAGTTGTCTTTTTTTATTTTAATTACGCCTGGATGATACCGCGCTATTACTTGAAAGGCAAGACTTTACATTACTTTATCGGGATATTGTGCGCATACATCACTTACCAATTTTGTATTATTATCATGCGCAATATTGCTTTTTTATACCTGCCGTACACAACTGATACCAGTTTAATAATCCGTCTTAGCCACGTTATTTCTACTGGTTTATTTGTGTTGATGTGGGCGGCAAGTAGTGGGTTTCGGCTTGGTGAAGAGTGGAAACGCACCGAAAACAGCCGCAGAGAAGCAGATAGTCGCCGCCTTTCTTCTGAACTGGCCTTGCTAAAATCGCAGATTAATCCGCATTTTTTACTCAATTCGCTCAATAATCTGTACGCGCTCGCGCTCACTGCACCCGCAAAAACACCAGATGCTATCCTCAAACTTTCAGAGATGGTGGCCTATATTTTGTATGAGTGCACTAAACCTAAAATTGGGCTTGACCGCGACTTGCATTTTATTGAAAATTATATTGCTTTGCAGCGTTTGCGCTTGGCATCCAATACTACTTTGACCTTGGAAATGCCCAAGGATATACCTCAAAAAGAAATTGAGCCCATGCTGCTGATTTCTTATATTGAAAACGCATTCAAACATGGACTAACGACGACACAACCTTGTGAGATTTTTATTTCCATTCAAATAGATAAAAATCGGTTATTCATGCGGGTAGAAAACCAAGTATTGGCCGATAATGCCGTCCAAAAAGACACCCAATCTGGTATAGGATTGGAAAACACACAACAACGACTGGCACATTCTTATCCCGAAAAGCACCGTTTATCTATCCAAAATGATGGTAAAAAGCACATCGTTGAACTAGAAATTGATCTATAAATTTAAATATAATGACTTGTATTGCCCTCGACGATGAGCCACTTGCGCTCGTGCTGATCGAAAAACTCAGCCAATCTATACCAGAATTACAACTGGTAGAGACATTTACCAATCCTAAAGCCGCTGCTGAATTTCTGCAACACAATACGGTGGATTTGTTGATTTCCGATATCAATATGCCGGATATTAATGGCTTGCAATTTATCCGCGACCTGCCAGATGAACGACCAATGGTTATTTTTTTGACTGCTTACAAAGAGCATGCACATGAAGGTTTTGACCTTGATGTGATCGACTATTTGATAAAACCGGTTTCACTCGAGCGTTTTCAAAAAGCCATAAATAAGGCAGCCAATTTACTCGCTTTAAACGAACCGACAGTACAGCCTGAAAAAGAGACCTATTTTTATGTTTTTTCCAATTACCAGCAGGTTAAAATTACAATAAGCGAAATCCTTTATATCGAAGGTATGGGCGATTATGTCAAGATTTTTCTTGAAAACCAACCACGGCCAGTACTTACATTAGAACGCATCAAAAACCTGACAACTCGATTGGAACAGCAAGGTTTTAGGCGCGTGCATCGTTCTTTTTTGGTCAACTTGGAAAAAGTAGATGCAAAGCACAAATCACAAATTAAAATAGCAGGGGTTTGGATACCCGTTGGAGGCACCTATCCAAAAATATAATTTACTCCACTTGCACCCGTTTTACCACATTATGCCCATTAAATACGGGGAAATACATCTGTTCTATTTTTGCCGGATTCAAAGTATATGTACCACTAAAACGAGGTTGCAAAGCAATATTAACGGTATAATTTCCTTTGGGTAAGTTTTGGAAAAAAATCACCGTTCGGTCTCTAAAATATTCCCGATGTACTTCCTTGCTATCATAATTTGGCTGGACTTTAGTACCATAACTACAACCCGCCGGAATAGGCACCTCCAACATGACATACTCCGCATCTGCATTGACGGCCATATCAATTGTCAATTTTGCCTCTTCGCCCCGCAGTAAAATACCGTTATTTACTTTTTGCCCCCGCTGGTAAAGGCTGCTACTCAACCGATAATGCGAATCTAGGGGTTCGGGTTGTGGGTTAAACCAACGTTGATAAGCCGTAGCAAACAATGGCCATTCGCCAGTGGTGCTCAGTTGAAGGTTTTGATCCTTAGGTAATACCAAATGGACAGGAAATTTGGTGATTAATGCACCATTGACCCGTAACGTACTTTTTTGCGCCGTGTTATTTTTTGCACCATAATAATAGGGCAGCAAACGCAGTAATATTTGAGCGGTTTCAATGGTATTTCGCGGCCGCTCCCGCCTATTTTGCAACCAATAACGACGTATTCCAGTCGTAATATCGGTCCATTGCGCAGCGTCAGCAATATCGTAAGCCAACAACGTATTCATGGCGCGGCGATTGTACCAATGATAATTCTCTTCGCCACAGTATATCCCTCCAAGGTTGGTCTTCTGTAACACTGCTGTTAATGAGTCGAGCGGAACGGTTTTTCCACAAAATTGCAAAAGCCGCAAGCGTACTAAACGCTCATTTAGTGTTTTATTTTTTTGTTTTTCTAGTTGTGCGAGGTAAGGCGTACAATCTATATTTACACCGCATTCGCGCAGCACAATGAGCGCATCGCTGAGATTGGCGGGTGCGAGATCCTCCAAATGAGCGCGCAGCCAAATCAAGCCCTGATCGAGCGCGCTTGTTGGAAATCCTGCTTTTTTGGCCTTATTCAATGCCCGTAGCACATAAATGGTCATCCATGGACTAGCCTCATTGCCTGCCCACCAGCCCCATGAGCCATTCGATTGTTGTGTTTTGCGCAGTTGAGCGATACATTTTTGAATCTCTTTATTGCCGTTTGCGATCTTCTTTTCAGGTCGATAAGTAGCGATTTCGCGGGCCAACAGCAGGGCAATTAAACGGCTGGAAGTTTGTTCGTTACAACCAAAAGGATAATTGGCCAAATAAGTAATATCTTCAAATAGCAAATCCAGCGCACTATCTGCGATATAGAGGGAGAGTTCGCCTTTATCGGGATCGGGTTTAAAAACGATATTCGTATCCTGCTCCAACAACCAATAAGCCCCGTTTACTTCTTCCACACCAACGGGCAAAACCGCAATACTCCGCTCTTCGGCATCGCTGCATTGTTCGGAACGCATTTCGTAACGGATATGCAAAGAGTCACCTGTGGATGGCGTATTGATCCAAGTATATTCTGCTAGTCCAGCACCTATTTTATTGTTTTTTTTGCTTAATAATTGATTTTCTTGGTAAAAAGCCGTTTCAATCGAAACACTATCTGGCGTAGTATTGCTCACAGTTCCAGCGGCATTAAAACGATCACCCGCCACCACAAATCGCGGTAACGTCAACTGAGCAGTCACCGGTAGATAGGATAAAGTATTGGCATATCCTACGCCTGCCCGCCGTTTTCGATCCATGGCAATCGTGTAACTGTTCCAAGAAGTAATATTGTCGGGGAAAGTCACTTGAAAACGCGCCATACCGTTTTTATCGGTGCTGAGGTTGGGTTGCCAATAGGCGTTATCGCGAAATTGATTGCGAATATTCGGTGGAAGGGTTGGGGTAGCATTATCGTGCAACAGAACCACCTCTTTTTTAACGGCTGGCGAAATACGCGGCATATTAGGTGAGATATTGACACCCACTGCACGACCAGATATTTTATCTGCTACGATATTACTGCTGTATCCCATTACCACCACTTCACTCAACATACTAGAATTTTCGAACATTTCAACAACTAAATCTTCTATAAATCCATTCCAAACTTGAACACCGGTCATGCGTTGTGTACTATACCCGGTATAAGAAAATGTCAAATCATAGACACCAGGCGGGAGCGAAAGGGTAAATCGACCATCAAAATCCGTAGTCGTGCCTTTAACTACAATACCAGATTGACTAGCAAACACAGAAACACCTATCAACACATCTCCACCGGATTTGATTGTGCCGTATAAGTCCCGTCCTATCATCTGTTGCCCGGGCAACTGTGAAAAGATACTGGATAACGACGTTTTTTGAATCGTTTTTATGGAATCAATATGAAAAAGATCGCCTAATAGGTATCCTTTTGGAGGAGGTAAAAAAAGCGCAGTATCTATACGCAAATAAAGGGTAGAGTCTTTGCGCAATTGGATGGGCATACGCAACAATTGCTGACCAGTCGTATAAGCCAAAATCTCGTATTTACCCGGAGGAAGCCCTGTTAACAACTGCATTTTGTTTGAAATAGGCCCAATCAACGTATCTATCGAACGCAAACCTATAGCCCACAATTGGGTGTCTTTGGGTAGTTGAATCGCCCAATTTAACGCAGCAGCACCGGGATAATCTTTTGCCAAAGTGATAAACGATTGCAATTTCAGATCAACAGAAGGATTGGGTTTGCCATGGTCGATCTGCTTTGGCGTAAGTGCTAACATACCGGGCCATTGATCTTGATAGGTTTTGTTCAGTTTCCCTAATCCCCTTGGCCAACTGGTGCTATACAGCCGTTCTCTATTAGGGTCAATATCATAAACAAAACCTGATTCAAACTTAAATTTGGTAAAATAACCAAATCGCTTGAGCATACTAATCTCCTCGCCACCTTCCACAAATGGCCCTAAAACCTGTGTTTTGGGCATTCTTGAAGATAATAAACGAATATTATGGCGACCCTGCCAAAAATAATAATCAGACAATTCTTCCACTTTTGACCGCCAAATGAGCATACTTTTTCTTAATATCGCTTGTTCGGCATCGGTCAATGTATCTGGCATCCAACTATCATTTACATATAATGTGTCTTTCTTTTCGTTGCTGGTAACGTACCATTGTCTTTTATAAACATTTTCAGCAACGGCCAGTTCTACTTTTTCTCCATAATCCAAGACCAAGCCACTGATCGAATAATTTTTGTGCTGTGTACGCACCATAATTTCATTCAAGCCCTTTTCGCCATAAAATGAATAAGGCTGAGGGGTTGTTGCCAATGCCGAATACACCAATTTTTTATTGCAATAAATCGAATAAATTGGCTCAAAAATGCCATTTTTAACGATAAACGGGCTAAACTGCGGTTTACGCCAATCTAAACTATCACTAGCGGGGTAACTACGGCGCAGTACATAACAAGTACTATCGTTGGGGGCAAAAAGCAGCCTATAATATAAAAAACGATCTAATTTCAATCGGTCGTACCAACCCCGAGGTGCTTGATCTCGATACAACGGTGCTGATCCTTTCCACCTACTTTCCGGGTGGCTATTCAATTCAAACCGACCATATTCAAAAGGCGATCGCGGCGGCAGATACATAATTTGAGGATCTTCAAATGGTTTTGAATCGCCAAATTGGGCATTAATACCCATTGCGCTGAGTTGGACATTTTTAACCGGATTTTGGTTGACATCTACTACTTTGACCTGTATTTCAGCCGTGCTACCGGGTGTTACAGTTTCAGGTGCTGTGATATTAACCGCTAACTGGTTGGTATAAATCAGGGATGTTTCTTTAAAACGAACTTCTTTACCCGATACCATCAAATGAGCAACCAAATCGTATTCACGGTCGTTATGCCCGAGTTCCTGCCAGTTCCAAATTGTATCCTTCAAAATACCTTCTACAATAATTTTATGATCTCCTTTTAACACATAATGTAATTCTAGCCGTTCGGGATTATCAATTTTACAAAAAAGCGTATCGCCATTACGGTGCATATCTACATAAATAGAACTGCCCAGTAATATTTCTTTACGCTCTACGCCGCCTGATCGCACCAAAATGGATACCACAGATCGTGGCAACTCCGTTTCAAAAGGCAATTTTATGCTCGACACTTTATGTGTTCCATTGGCATAATTAACGGTAAGAGCAGCCGTATCAATGGTAGTATTATTGGCGTTTTTCCAAAATATTTTTACCTTTTTATTATTTTGGGTTAATACTTGTAACGCAGGCGCAACCGATGGTTTAGCCACATTCCAACTACAGGAGCGCACTTGCAATTCACCTGCACTATTGACAAAATAAGCATTGGCTTGCATGTATAAATCCACCGCAGGCAAAATAGAAGTCGGCATGACAATAGTCGTCGTTTTTTCGCCGCTCAATGGCTGTTTTTTTTGCCAAATCGTATCGGCCACATAAACTTGGTTTTGATACGTCTTATATACATTAGTAGCGGTAACCACAACATGCACGTCAATGGCTGGCACAGGTTGCTTATTGGCATCTAAAGCACTGATAATCAATTGAATACTATCATTAGGCTGGTAATTGAAAGTCGGTGTTTTTAGTTCATAAGTGACTGTATTTAATTGATAATCCTCGTACCGAAACGTACCTTCCAATTGCCAACTGATATTTTCGGGATAATATTTATTTTCGAGACGCCAAGGCAATTCCTTTTTCAAAAATACAACTTGGTAATTTCGATCCAACGTAAAGGAATCATTGAGTACACACTGAAACTCATAGTTGCCGGGCGAAGTAGGTGACAGCATCTTTTTGATACAATCTTTTCTCCCATCATTGACCGTAAAGACAATTGGGCGTTTGCTGGGTTTGCCTTTTTTATTGGCAATATAAGCCTTGACTTTCAACGTATCGCCGGGTAGGTAACGCGGCTGACTAAAAGCAACATATCCGTAAATTCCTTTTTTGATTAACCGCTTTCTTTGGCGCTGTTCCTGATTATTACGAAAACTATATCTCCAATTTCTCGAAAACGGATGCCGAATGATTTGTTTGGCTAATTGACCCCAGCGGTATGGGTAAGCAAATACTCGTCCAATGCCGTGGTTCAAACGGTAGTACATACGCCGTCTGCGAAAAGAAGACCAATCGTCCAATTCATTGGTGATCTGTTGAAAGAGCAATTCATTACCTACATGCACCTGCAACATACCATCTTTTCTGCATTTTTTTAGCCAATAAGAATTGGTTTTGGCGTTAAAATTCAAAGTATTCCCTTCAAAAATCAACCTCGCATCCTTTACCACCTGCGCTACTGAATCATAAACCGATATTTCCAACGCCTGCGCATTGGGTCGTATATAGAGCGAAAAAGAGTGGATTTGTAGTAATTCCATTTCCAAATGGTCGCCAATTGCGCGGAGTGCGATGTAACTGCCATAGGGCAAATTTCGGCTTGGTTTTATACCATGAAAAGTGTCAATCGGCTGTTGTGCCAACAACTCGTCTGCCATAGTTGCCCAAAATGGGCATAACTCAGGTATTTTCTGCTCTTTTTTGTAATCGATGAGGACTAGTGCTTTTTCAGGAGCAATACGATAAATTTGGCCAAACGTGCTTGATTGTTGTGCGTCAGTGGTATCAAGGGGAAACTGCGCTTTTAGGCACAGCGGCAGGAAAATAAGGGAAGTAAGAAAAATGAGTTTAAGTGGATGCATACTAAATATATTTACATTTTTTTACAAACGCGTAGTTGCGCATTATTATTTGATGCGGAATAGATTCAGTTTTTCCTATTTTTACATAAAACTAGCCCAACAGTTTCGAGTCAAATTTGAAATGACGGAATATTTGCCGAGCCTAACGGCGCTCAAATGATTGGAGTACGTGATAAAATCGGGGCATGATATTTTATTTATGCAAACAATGGATTTTAACAAAATTGTCGGGGCTTGGGGGTAGTTACCCCGACAATTAAGTACACTGTAAAATAAGTTTTTTTATACACGTAGTATGTTTTCCGCAGAACGTAGCGTCCACTTTTTCCACCACAAAAGTGCACAAAGTTCACAAAGCGTAGAGTGATCGCTTCGCTCTTTTTTGAGTACACAAAGCGTAGAGTGATCGCTTTTTCTACCACTGAATAGCGTACGAGTGCACAAAGAACACAAAGCGTTGTGTATTTTAAAGTGTACGCAACGCTTTGTGTTCTAAAAAACAAGCGAAGCGCCCACGCTACGTCTTTGTGAACTTTGTGCACTTTTGTGGTGGAAAAAGTGTACGCTACGTTGTGGTGGAAAATATACTACACATATAAAAAAACTTATTTTACACTGTATTAAGTACACTGTAAAATAAGTTTTTTTATTCATTTTGTGTGCTTTTCTACCACAAAAGGTGCACAAAGAACACAAAGCGTAGAGTGATCGCTTCGCTCTTTTTGAGTACACAAAGCGTAGAGTGATCGCTTTTTCTACCACTGAATAGCGTACGAGTGCACAAAGAACACAAAGCGTTGTGTATTTTAAAGTGTACGCA
>JBEAVK010000101.1:0-2632 GCA_041160955.1 Bacteroidota bacterium | reverse complement strand
CGAATTGACGATGGATAATTTTGCAGTCTTTGAACAAGCCATTACAATGGTTACGGAGCAGCCGAATCAGGGTTTTGACCTGCGTTTGCGCGCCAAACAGGCTGGCCAATTGAGTAGTATGTTAGCCATTACTGATACAGTTACCCGATCTGTGGCCTTTGATCGCAACGGCGTTTCTAAAGGTATTGCGTTAGATTTTTATCCCATTCAAAAAGAGGCCATTCAACTCAACCAAAATGTGCCAAATCCTTGGAATACAGCCACTAATATTGGGTTTTATTTGCCCGCAGCAAAGACCCAAGTTACTTTTACGGTGGAGGATGAAATTGGTCGCGTTGTTTATACTACAACTAATACCTATCCATCTGGTTATCAGTCCATTGTATTGGATAAAAGCATGGTACCACAAGCAGGTATATACTGGTATTCGATAACAACAGCGCAGGATAAATTGGTACAAAAAATGGTGAAATTCTAATAAAAACAAAAAATAAAACAATGACACGTTACCTTACATTAATTGCCTTTGCTTTTTTGCCCTTTCTCGTATCGGCACAAGCAATACAAGTACAATGCCCTTCAAATCCTACTATTTACGCTGATTTCAGCAGCAACGACCCGCTCTTTTGGAAAGCCCCATATTGGTGGGATGCTCTTATACAATCGAATGATTTGGCTGAAGGAGATGTTAATTTAGCACTCAACTTTACAGATTCATGTACTTTGGGCGCAACCCATGTTCGCTATATTTTATACCTTGATTTGGACAATAATGGCCTTTCAGAAACAATAGTCGATAGTGATAGTTTGCCACCTGCGAATACCGTTTATTTCGGGAATAATGAAACCAATTTGACGGCTGGAACTGCTAGGCAATTTGATTTTAGACAAGTGAACAGCCTTACAAAATATGGTTTTGGCATACAAGTGGACTCCATTGCACCTTTTTCAAAAAGTGCTGCTGTGCGTTGGAAAAATGGAAACACGGCTAATGCCGTTGTACCGCAACTGCCTTACAGAAAACATAAAATAAAATGGATACTGTCTAATGCTTGTAATTCGACCATGACTTGTGCCTATGATTTTACAATAAGCGACTTTAAAAAGCCAACTGTAGTCATAATGAATTTCTTATCTGTAAATCTAACTACTTCAGGTAATGCGCAAGTGCTTGCAAGTGATTTATTACAGTATGTGGACGACAATTATACTCCAAGTGCACAAATATTGCTTGGCGTTAGGCGTGCGGGTACAGGTACAGGATTCCCATTCAATCCAGACGGTACGCCACAAAACGTCGTTGAATTTGATTGCGACGATATTGGCTCTAATCTTGTCGAACTGTGGGGAAGGGATCTCAGCGGCAATAGTGATTATGCGAGTACTTATCTTTTTGTAAAAGACAATATGGCGATATGTGCTGATTCGACACTTTGCGAACTTAAATTCTACAATGGTGGGCCTGTCGAAGATATATCTATTTATATTGCACCTGCCTCGCCAAGCATACCTGCCCCTACTCCAGACTTAATCCCCAATCCTTATGATTCCTCTTGCTATATCATTAGTTATTCGCTTGTGTCTCCACCATTGCCAAATGTTGCTATTCGCCCTTATAATGACAAAAATTATTTAAATGGGGTAAATACTTGGGATTTGATACTTCTTAAACGACATATATTGGCACAAGAGCCTTTGGATAATCCTTATAAATTGATTGCCGCCGATGTTAACCAATCAGGAACGATTACGCTTTTCGACCGTTCGGAATTGCTCAAACTTATCCTTGGTACTTATACAAAACTACCCCAAAATACCAGTTGGCGTTTTGTGGATAAAAATCAATCATTCCCCATTCCTCTGAACCCTTTTACAGAAATATTGCGCGAATCACTACCTTATGGTCAATGGTCATTACAGGGCATCCCATTAACGTTTAGGGGAATCAAAATTGGTGATTTGGATAATAGCGCCAATCTAACAGGCGCGTTAGAGGATCGGAATGACCCGACTACCACATTCAACTTTAAAGACCAAAAACTATCGCCACAAGAAATAATTACCCTGCATTTTGCCCCAGAACCGAGCATCGAGGGTTATCAAATGACAATTGATTTAGCACAGTTTGAGTTGCTAGAAATTATACCACAAAACGACTTGACGATGGATAATTTTGGTCTATTTGACCAAGCACTCACGATGGTTACTGAACGCCCAAATCAGGGTTTCGATCTACGTTTGCGCGCTAAACAGGCTGGCCAATTGAGTAGTATGTTGGCAATCAACGACAACATAACTCAATCGGTGGCTTTTGATGCTGGTGGCTTTTCAAAAAATGTCGCCTTGCACTTTAATCCAATTCAAAAAGAGGCCATCCAACTCAACCAAAATGTGCCGAATCCTTGGAATACGGCTACCAATATTGGGTTTTATTTACCAGAAGCAAATACTGCAGTAACTTTTACTGTGGTGGATGAAATGGGGCGCGTAGTTTATACTTCAACCAATACATATCCATCTGGTTATCAGTCTATTGTATTGGATAAAAGTATAGTACCACAAGCAGGTATGTACTGGTATTCTCTGACTACGGCGCAGGAGCAAATTGTGCAGAAAATGGTTAAGTTTTAGC
>JBEAVK010000091.1:0-7113 GCA_041160955.1 Bacteroidota bacterium | reverse complement strand
GTCCCCTACCCTACGCACATTATGTACCTCGCCAGTTGGTCGTTGTGAAGGATAATAAATATCCAATAACGTAATATTACTTAGATCAGAAATATCAAACGCACCTACAGGTGTAAACGGTCTTTCATCCGCAGTAAATAGTATTTTATTGTTTTTTGACAATGTGGTATTGTGATTAAATGCGCCCGGCGTGGGTTGGGTGGCTAAGATGACAGGGTTGGTTTTGTCCGAAATATCGATAACACTGAATTGTCCTTGATAAATTTCACTACCAAAAAGCGTATCGCCCACTACCAAGCCATCATGCAAATAATTCGTTTGGTATTGACCTACAAAATCAGGATTCCAAGGATCGGAAAGATCACAAATGATAGCACCATTGTTGGGGGCAGTACTGCCATATACATACAAGTATCCATCCTCTGCACCCACTGTGTGGCTGCGTTGAATCATATTTTCCAAGGAATCATTGCCAAACCATACTTTATATAGTACAGTATCGGGCAATTGGCGCATATCCACAATCGTAATACCACTACCAGCAGCCTCGGAGCCTACATAGGCAAATCCACCCCAAGTTTTTACTTCGCGCCAGTTATTGACCAAACCTGGCACCCGAAAACGGCGCACTGGCGTAGTAGGAATAGTGACATCGTAAATATCCAAACCCAAACGATGACCCACCAAAGCATATTCATTTCCAATGCTGTCCACATGGTGCCAGCAGCCAGCCAGTGTAATGCCTGAATCATTGGGAACATGCGCCAATTGCTGGAGGTGGAGTTGTGCCTGAAGCGGCGCAGCAGCGAGCATAAAAACTAGAGTCAAGAAACGATACATCATATTTTGTTGAGATAATTTATGAAAAAAAATGCAAATATCTATATACTGAGCGTTATTAGGTTTTGTGTATAGATTTATGGGTCACAGTAGGATTTTCATGTACAAAACCTACAGAGCCGAAGTATAACGCAATCCAAATCAAATGTTAAACATTTTTTTTTGAATACACTGCATTTGTTTTATTCCTCAATTTTCGGTGTTTAGTGCATAGAAATAACTAACACCAAACCTGATATTATGTTGGACATATTATACACCTATTACCGCCATTTTTTTACAATTTGCTTTTTCACAGCAATTGTGCTTGAGGTTGATGCTGCCACTCCCGAGAAATGTATTTTTTATTGGGGTGATATGCAATCTGTTTTACTTCAAAAGAATAATTACGAGGCAGAAATATCGGTTTCGCCGCACAATTTCCGCAAATCCATGTTTTCCCAACCGTCACTCTGGAATGGGAAATCGTTGATCCGAGATTTTCAATTCAAATTCGAGCAAATGGATATTTCTGTTGCTACAAATAAGGAATTTTTCAATCAATTAATACCAATTTTAGATATAAATTACGCTCAAACAGCCAAAGCTGGCGATCAATTTATTATCGAAAACTTACCAATTACAGATGGTTATATGGGTTGTATCAAAATAACGATCAACAAAGATACATTGGAAGTCACAAAACAACGTTACGACTTTGTGGATGCAGGTATAAATGCCAATTTTAAGGCACTAGATCGGGTGGACTGGGGGCAGTTTATTCATTCAGAAAGTGTTGCGGATGATCGGGATTTTTTTACCGTTCAGGAGTTTTGGCAAACCTTAAACTCAGCACCGTCATTGAAATGGAAGGATGATAAAGCCAAAGAAAAAATGCTGATTCTTATCAACTTTCACGATATATCTACCAAACTAAATAGCCTTGTTATCGAATTTGATTCCATAAATTACAGCCAAAATATTGAAAATTTGATGAAGCCGTATGCGCATTTGATTATACCGGGGTTAGCCGTGCGATTAGAATTAAAAACAGCCAACCAATACCATACTGAACTACAATCGCTCCTACAAATTGTGGCAGATGATGACCCCAGGTTAGCATTAAAACGACCAAAAAACACGCATCAATTCTCGGTAGAATGGGGTGAACTTAGATGGAAAAGCAATCAATACCTACAATCGTTTCCAACAACCGATGGCGATCAAAGATATGCAGACCGATCTTCATTTTTGATGCTTCAAGATTGGACAAATCCAGAACTATATGAGATTGGTGATGCTTTTAATCGCACCAAGAAACTAAAAGAAATGCTCGCCACTCGCCCCATTATTCGGGTGGATGGTAAGGAAGTATGGCCCTATTCCTTTGATATTCAATTTAATAAAACCAGTTATTCAATAGCCGAAAACGAGCTATTGCCCTACGATCTTCAAGATAAAGTGTATGGTGTACTCACCAACCCGAATGAGCCAAGTTCGGTTTTTTTCACCCTAAAAAACATCAAAAGTAAATCTGGGTATGTCTTTGATCCCCTCGAATTGAATTGCTTTTTGGGCGGATATGTGGAGCAAAACTATGCTAGTTTTGATTACCTGAAAAGACAACCCCAAAGCGCAAAATTTACGTTGAATCCACCTTCCCCTAATCCAATTAGTGACGGTAATTTACGCGTAGAAGTAGTCGTTCCTCATGGCGCAAATGTAGTATTAACAGTATTTGACGAAAAAGGAAAATCCCGGTATAGAGACTCCAAGGATTTTCCAGTGGGGTTAGCCTATTTCACAGTACCCGCCGGAATGCTGGAAAAAGGGATAAACTATATATTTGTATCGACGCCTTGGGGCAGCCGAAGCGCAACTGTTCAAAAAAAGTAAACTCATTTAGTAGGCAATCAGTTTGGTCAATTGTTCCTTCATTCGCTCTAGTGGAAAGAAATTCTGTTCCAATGGAATAGCAAATGGAACAGGCGTATCCAAACTGGCAGCACGCAACACTGGAGCATCCAAATACTCGAACAAATGCTCACTGATCCAAGCCGCTATTTCGCCGCCAAGCCCCCCAAATAAAGTGTCTTCGTGCAGGATTAAAACGCGATTGGTGCGCTTTACTGTTGCTGTAATGGCTTCATAATCCAGCGGAACCAAGGAACGCAAATCTAAAATATCGGCATCCAAACCCATTTCATCAGCTACTTTTTCGGCCCAACGTACGCCCATACCATAAGTGATAATACTTACTTCCGAACCTGTACGCACCTGACGCGCCTTCCCTATTTCTACGGTGTAGTAACCATCCGGCACTTGTCCTGATTCAGAGCGATACAAGGCTTTATGCTCAAAAAACATGACTGGATTAGGGTCATTGAATGAAGCGATCAGCAAGCCCTTGGCATCATAAGGAGTGCTTGGATATACTACTTTAAGACCAGGGGTATGGGTAAACCACGCTTCATTCGATTGGGAGTGAAAAGGCCCTGCGCCCGTTCCGCCGCCAGTAGGCATACGCACCACAATATCGGCGGTTTTGCCCCAACGCCAATGCAATTTAGCGAGGTTATTGATAATTTGATTGAATCCACAAGTGACAAAATCGGCGAATTGCATTTCTACCATCGCCTTCATATCTTTCAAAGCCAGTCCTAGGCTAATCCCTACAATAGCACTTTCGCACAGCGGCGTATTGCGCACGCGGTCTTTCCCGAATGCCTCCATAAATCCTTGCGTAATTTTAAACACACCGCCATAATCAGCAATATCTTGTCCCATCAGAACCAGTTCGGGGTGGCGCAGCATAGACTCCCGCAAGCCCTCCGAAATACCATCAATAAAGCGTAGTTCGCGGACAGTTCCTGTGGGGGCAATGGCAGTACCATCGTGCGGGGCGTACATATCATCCAGTTCTTCTTGGGTATTGGCAACGGGTTCAGGTTCGTTGAACATCACCTCTACGGCGTCGGCAATGGCTTTTTTATATTTTTTACGAATAGCATCCGCGTAATTTTCGGTTAAAATACCTTGTTCGGTAAGCCAACGTTCAAAGTTTTCCAAAGGATCTTTTTTCGCCCAAGCATCCATCATTTCTTGTGGAACGTATTTAGTACCACTTGCTTCCTCGTGTCCGCGCATACGGAAGGTGATACATTCCAGCAAGAATGGCTCGGGATTTTCGCGCATTTCGGCGGCTACCTTACTGATGGTATTATAGACTTCCAGAATATTATTACCATCAATTTTGGCCGATCGCATCCCGTAACCTACTGCCCTATCGACTAGATCCGTGCAAGCATATTGCTCCGAAGGCAAGGTAGAAAGACCATAGCCGTTATTTTCAATGACAAAAATGACAGGTAATTTCCATACGGAAGCGACATTTAAGGCTTCGTGGAATTCGCCTTGACTGGTAGCGCCTTCACCCGTAAATGCCAACGAGACACGTCCTTCTTTACGGAGTTTGTGCGCCATAGCAACACCAGCAGCCAACGATAATTGTGGCCCTAAATGTGAAATCATACCAACAATACTATGCTCCATCGCTCCAAAATGGAACGAACGGTCACGCGCCTTGGTATAACCCATACGTTTGCCCTGCCACTGGCAAAACATACGATCGAGTGGCATATTCCGGGCAGTGAACACTCCTAAGTTACGGTGCATTGTAAAAATAACCTCATCGGGCAGGAGGGCGCAAGCGGCACCTACGGCGATCGCTTCTTGGCCAATACCGCTGAACCATTTAGAAATTTTGCCCTGCCGAAGCAGATTAAGCATTTTTTCTTCAATGAGGCGTGGTTTGGCCAGTTGTTCGTATAAATGGAGTAGGGTTTGTTCGTCAAAACCGTTTTTATTGTATTGAATGGCGGTGGTGGGCATTGTGGGCATATAATCGAATTTATATTTAAAGCACATTTGAAAATGCGCCACAAAGGTAGAAACGGTGATAGCATAAAGTATGAGATTAAGGGTACTTTATTTCAATCACATTTTTGACATGAAGAAAAAGAATGTTTAGGAAAGAAATAAAACAATAAAAATCTACAATAAAACCCCTAAATTTGTGCGGAAATTACCGGGCTTACTCCTACAGAAATTCAAAATCTTGCTTGTTTGGATGAGTCGTAATTGAATCTTATCAAGATAAATAACTACTATTTTTTTTCGTTGTGACTAATGTCACGTATAGTTCACTGCAAACCCCACGATCTTTGCAGCATCAAATTATATTTATCAACTTATTCGTTTATGAAAATCGAACAAATTTATACCGGTTGCCTTGCTCAAGGCGCATATTATATAGAAAGTGAAGGAGAGGCGGTTGTTATTGACCCACTCCGCGAAGTAACGGCTTATTTGGAGAAGGCCGAAAAAGCCAATGCTACCATTAAATATGTCTTTGAAACTCATTTTCACGCTGATTTTGTAAGTGGACACTTGGATCTGAGCAAAAAAACGGGCGCACCCATTGTTTATGGCCCTACTGCGCAGCCCACATTTGATGCCCATATTGCACAAGATGGCGAAATATTTAAAGTTGGCAAAATCTCTTTCCGTGTCCTGCATACACCAGGGCATACGATGGAAAGTGCATGCTATCTTTTATTGGACGAAAATGGACAAGAAAAAGCGCTGTTCTCTGGCGACACTCTATTTATTGGTGATGTAGGTCGCCCAGACTTGGCTCAAAAAGCAGCCCACATGACGCAGGAACAATTGGCCGAAACGCTGTTCGATTCATTGCGCAATAAAGTAATGACCCTCCCAGATGATATTATTGTGTATCCCGCACATGGTGCAGGATCGGCTTGTGGAAAAAACATGTCGAAGGAAACTTATGACACATTAGGTCATCAAAAAGCAGTCAATTATGCCCTCCGCGCTGATATGACCAAAGCCGAATTTGTGAAAGAAGTCACCAACGGTCTAATGGCGCCTCCTGCTTATTTCCCACTCAATGTGGCGATGAATAAACACGGCTACGATAGCATTGATGATGTGATGGAACGCGGTAATCATGCCCTTTCTCCACGCGCATTTGAAGTGGCGGCCAATGAAACAGATGCCCTGATTCTCGACACCCGCGATCCGCAATCTTTTTCAGAAGGATTTATCCCAAACAGTATCAATATCGGTATTGATGGCAGTTTCGCGCCTTGGGTAGGTGCACTCATTCCCGATGTAAAACAACAAATACTACTCGTCACCGCACCCGGTCGCGAAGAGGAAGTAGTCACGCGTCTTGCACGGGTAGGATACGATTATTGCCTTGGCTACTTGGATGGCAGTTTTGAAGCATGGAAAGCCGCAGGTATGGAGACGGACACCATTGAGCGAATTAGTGCGGATGAACTCCATAATGTTATGGCGGCTAATCCCGATGTACCCGTATTTGATGTACGTAAACCGGGTGAATATATCAGCGAACATATTAAATCAGCGGAAAGTGCACCATTGGATAATATCAACGAGGCTATGTTGGAAATTCCTAAAAACAAAACAGCCTATATCCATTGTGCAGGCGGCTACCGCTCGATGATTTTTGCAAGTATCCTCCGCGCACGTGGTTACGATAACCTAATCGATGTTACAGGTGGCTTTAAAGCAATTAAAGACAGCGAAAAGTTTGAATTAACCAATTATGTTTGCCCAAGCACTATTGCGTAAACACTTCATTTAGTTTTAAAAAAAAATAACATGATCCAATTCATTAAAAATATATTTGGCGGGAATAGTGGTGATGCAACAGCATTACCTCAAAACGACACAAGTCATCCCAATCCGAAATTCGATAACTTAACAGGCCATCTTTTTAAAAAAGAATTAGACGCCAATCCCAATGCCGTCTTACTGGATGTGCGCAGCGCTATGGAAACAAGGATGGGCATATTGCCCAATGCTGAAAACATTGATTATACCTCCTCGTCTTTTACTCAAAAAGTAGCGGCTTTGGATAAATCAAAGACCTATTTTGTTTATTGCCGAAGTGGTAATCGGTCAGGGCAAGCCTGCCAGATTATGCATAAAATGGGTTTTGACGTGCGTAATTTAATGGGCGGTATCAGCGCATTTCCTAGCAAAAACTAAAATTATTTCTTAATTTTCATTTTAAAAATGGCTGCCAGCATGCCTGTTGGCAGCCATTTCTATGGAAATGAGAATTAAATAAAGGTACAAATTTGGCGGCCTTATTTTGCCCCTCTTTTCGTTATTCATCGGTTGTTTAGCACCACTAAACGCCCTCTTCATGCCTTAATAGTGACAAAATCGTCTCCCCAAATC
>JBEAVK010000084.1:0-4205 GCA_041160955.1 Bacteroidota bacterium | reverse complement strand
ACTCATCTCCTTCGAGCCAATGGAAGGCGCAACGCCTTGGGATCAAGTTATTTGTGAACCAGATGAACACGATTTGCAAAAGTTACAATACCTCCGCGATATGGTGCAACCCTCCGATTTGGCCACTATATTATACACTTCCGGCTCTACAGGTATGCCCAAAGGCGTGATGCTGACGCACAACAATATCGTGAGCAATATTAAATCCGTACTAGCCATTGTACCGGTGGATAGTACGATGATTGCTTTGAGTTTTTTGCCTTTGAGCCATATTTTTGAACGGACAGTTTGTTACTTATATCAAGCCGCTGGTACAGGTATTTGGTTCTCCGATTCGATGGAAACACTACCACAGACCTTGAAAGAGGTACGTCCACATTTTTTTGCAGCAGTACCGCGTGTTTTGGAACGGAGTTACGACCGTTTGAAGGATGAACGCGATAAAAAAGGCTATTTAGGCCAAAAAATAATCAATTGGGCCTTGGCATTGGGCGAGCGGTTTCCTTTTGCAGGCGGTGATGCAATGCCGTTTACCTACCGTTTGCAATGGATGGCGGCTAATATTTTGGTGTTCCGCAAATGGCGCAAAGCAATGGGCGGCAGGTTGAGTGGCATAGTGGTAGGTGCTGCGGCGTTGCAGCCCCGTTTGGGTCGTTTGTTCTCCGCTGCCGGCGTTGCAGTACGAGAGGGTTATGGCCTTACCGAGACGAGCCCGGTAGTGGCTTTTAATCGGTTTGAACCGGGTGGCGTACATTTTGGCACTGTGGGTATTCCCGCACCTGGCGTGGACGTGCGTATCAATGCGCCCGACGAAAATGGCGAAGGTGAAGTAGAGGTAAAAGGGTATAATGTAATGTCGGGATATTTGAACTTGCCAGAGGAAACACGCGAAAAATTTACAGAAGATGGCTGGTTGCGCACGGGCGATAAAGGTAAATTTGAGTACAAGCGGTTTTTAAGGATTACAGGCCGAATCAGCGAAATTTTTAAGACTACTGCCGGCAAATTTGTAGCACCAGCCTTTGTAGAACAGCAATTGCGCACCTCGCCATTCATCGAACATGCTTTGGTGTATGGCCTCAACCAACCCACGGTAAGTGCGATTATTGTCCCCGATTTTGCCCACTTGGAACACTGGTGTCAGGCGAATAAAGTGCATTGGACAGCACCGGAGTTTATGATTATCAATCCTAAAATAGAAAAACTGTTCCGCGAGGAAATGGATAAAATCAATGAAGCCCTACTGGGTCAACCCGAACGCATCAAGGATTTTAAACTGGTATCGGACACTTGGACCGCCGAAAATGGTATGCTTACGCCTTCTTTGAAGTTGCGCAGGACTATTTTGATGGAGAAATATATTGCTCCTACTTAATCAACGCCAATACCATATCCATCGCACGCACGGCACTTTCTATATCAAAACCATTGCTCACTTCCTCCGTATTGGTTGTTGCGGGTATCTTTAATTCCAAGCCATTTTTTGCTTTTTCGCCAATTCTACGCCGTTCCGAGGGTTCATACACCGAAAAAGTACGCCTCAAAATGGGTAATAATTCATTAAACGAATCTTCGGGGAGTTGATCTGTCCATTGGTAAAGGATATTCCAAAGTACATGATCGTACAATAAAATACTACCCGAACCCTTCAAAAATCCCTCTAACCAAGCCGCCGAATAAGCCGCCGGATTGCCACTGGAGAGTGCTAAACCAAATTGCTGCGCCGTTTCTGGCACCGATTGCCGCTTTGCATTGAGCAAAAGACGGGTTTTATAGCCCAGCACCAACGGGTGACAATTTTGTTGTGTTTTTAGTAAAGCATCGTACCAGCCTTCGAGCCATTCGGGGCGTTCTACTACCTCCAGTGCATCTTGCATTTTGGTCATTAGCCCAAATAATTGGGTGGCGGAGTCGTCGTCGAGGCCATAACCCACATTAGGAAAACCGACAAAAATCCGCCGAACCATCCCTTCTAGCAATGTTTCTAAAGCCACTTTATCGGTGTTGCGTACATTCCCATAACGCATAGCGCGTGCAAAGGGCGCAACCGCCGACATGAGATCAAAAACATCCGAAGACAAAGCCGCCAAATCACCCAAACGATGCAAAATATGCTCATTTACGGTGTATAAAGCCCCCGGCAACGCGTGTTCGATCAACTGCGTAAGACCGTGAATGGTGGTAGCCGAATTGGCGCGCTGCATGAGCCAATTGGTCGCGGCCTCTTCAATCGTATTGCCCCAAGTGCCACGGGTAATGATTTCTACTTCCATCTCGGGCCGCCAGGTCAATTCCCATATTTCACGGAATGTACCCTTGGCACCATCGGGTTCGGATACTTCCCCCCATTTGATTTGTAGTGCCGACAAACGATGCAAAAAAATACTTTTGTCTAATTCATTTTGCTCCCGCAAGTCGAGTTCCATAGCGCGGGGCGATTCACTCCGTTTGAGCCTTAGCCGCTTGATATGTTGCTCAAAATCCGCTTGAATCGGTAATTGCGGCAATTTTTCCGGTACTTTCCCTATTTTATGACCAATCACCAATTGTTTATGAATCCAATCCAACTGAATTTTGTCGCCCATACACATCACAGTAGCAGTGGCTTCGTTGTATTCTTCCAGCGTGGGTGCCGACAAATTGCGCATTGCTGCTAAGGTTTCCGACAGCCGCAGGGCTTCCATCACATGTGCCGTGGAAATATCCATTTTTTTGCTTCGGAAGGCTTGTGCCACCGATGATAACCATTCGGCTCCGGTGTGTTTTGGGTATTTCCAGCGGTGTTCCGACCAGCCCGGTGTGCGTACCCCCGCACCATAACCGCTTTGGATACCCAGCCGTTCATTGGTCCAAGGCACCCAAGTTGCGCCGATATTGATTTTTGATTTGGGTAACTGCTTTAAAATATCATTATCTGCTGCCTGTTGTGGTGCGATATCCAGTAATGCAGGCGCGTGCCAAGCCCCACATACCACCACAATATTGGCATACATTTTCTTTTGTGCGGCGCGGATAATTTGCCGCATCCATGCTTCGCGGTATTTATTTTCAATATCAAGAGAAGAGGGGATTTCTGCTTGGCGCAAGGCTTGCATGGTGGTCATTACCGCTTCAAAATAAGTGGCAGCATCAATATCCGATCGGTTGGACTCAAAACGATGTTCCCACCAAATTTCGCTATTGCTAAAACCTTCAATTGCGGCAAGGTGCGACATGGGGTCTTTGCCTGCACCGCGCGATTGACCAGCCTCCAAAGAAGCGGCGATTTCCATCGTCAATTGGAGCGGCAAATCGATCATTTGAACCGGTACATTGTGGGTATTGGCATACAACATCGCCTGCCATTCAGGTGAATAATCGGCAAAAGGATAAAAAGATGCTTGTTTGGGCTGATCTATATTATAACCTAAAATGGCCACAGGAGGACACATTTCGGCTGGTTTTGCCCATTTTAAGATCGTATCAAACTCAGGAGGGCCTTCTACTAATACCAAATCTGGGCGCAATTCGTGCAGCCGTTCGAGGACGCGGCGGGTAGAGCCGGTGCCGTGGTGTCTGATGCCTAAAATGGTGGGATTCATATCTTTGTGACAAAAGTACGACCTTTGTTGCAATGGAAGTATGCGCGTGTTGCTTCCTTGGTAAAAACGAGATCAATTAAAAATTTACCCTTCGTTGTAATGTTTTTAATTGTATTGCGACCAATAGTTAGTTCAAACACAACAATATATTGTCAAAACAAAAGACATCGGACGAAGCCGCATTTGTAGCGGTACTGGAAGCCCATCAAGGTGTGGTGCATAAGGTGTGCAGGATTTATGCCCGCACGACCGAGGCACGGCGCGATCTTTTCCAGGATATTGTCGTGCAATTGTGGCGCGCTTGGCCGTCTTTTCAGCACAAATGCAAAATCAGTACGTGGATGTACCGTATCGCCTTGAATGTTGCCATTTCGGGACTGCGGCGGCGCGTATTATCCACCGATGATTTGACGGATCACGTTTACCAAATTCCCGATTATTCCACCCCAGAGGTATCGAATGAAGTACACCGTTTATACGCCGCATTGGAACAATTATCCCCTGTAGAAAAATCGCTCGCCTTATTGATGCTGGAAGACCACTCTTACGACGAAATGGCTCAAATTACGGGTCTTACCGCCGCTCATTTAAGGGTGAAAACGCATCGGTTGCGCGACAAATTAC
>JBEAVK010000037.1:0-14716 GCA_041160955.1 Bacteroidota bacterium | reverse complement strand
AATTTGGGTGGCGTCTAAATAGTTACAAAAAAAACGACTTGTTTGTCATCAAGCCTATAAACATACATTCCCTATGGGAATTTGGGTGGCGTCTAAATAGTTACAAAAAAAACGACTTGTTGTCATCAAGAAGCCTCCTTTGTATCTCCATCAGACGGGTTCAAAGTGTCTCTTAGCAAAAGTAGCATTTTTTCTTGTTCACTTTTCTCATCAGGGGGAAGGAATTTGTTTATTTGCACTTCTCCTTTGATATAATCTACCAAATGAATACTCAGCCATCCTGTACTCCAAAAATCGATCTCTCCTCCTTGTAATTCATTGTTGAATTCTATTGGACTAGCGAGCCAAAATCACCTTGCTCAAAGTACTTATACTTAATTTCAAAACCTTTTAAGTTAGGCTCAATTTTAGATTTAAAAAATTCAAACATTTACAATAGTTCGTAAAAAAATCGGCTGTGCCGATTAAATTTATATAAAGGCAGAAGATATCACCACTCAACGTATGGAATACCAAACCACATATTGACCAAGATGCTTCCTTTTAAAAGTACATTGCTCCTTACGACTATAGTGACCATCTGATGATATCAACTGTAGCGTATCAATTTGAATTGAAGAATAGGCAAAACTATTAAAGTTCATCGTTTTTTCCAGCAGCAGAATACTTTTGGGCGGAATTGAAACGGTATAGACGTTGCTATCTAGGGGACTTGCCTGTATCGTTTTAGTAAGGCGATCAGCCAGATTAAAAGTTGGCTGCTTAGTATAGTCATCGTAGTAAAAAATGCCATTGTTAGGCGTGCGATATTTGACCTCTACGCTCTTTGATAGTACTGTATCGTTAACAATGTAACAATGGACAGATACGGTACAGCCTTGTAGTGCTAGTATCACGAATGAGAGTAGAATACTCGTAAAAATTGATTTAATACCCATATCCTAAAATATTTTTGCATGTTAATTTACAGGGTTTTCTTATAAAAGGTGCAGCGCACCGCAATATTTGTAGCAATGATGTGTTTGCCGCGTTTTGAAGGTGCAGCGCACCGCAATATTAAATTTAATGTTACGGTGCGCTGCACCTAAAATTTTTATAAGAAAGCCCTGCTCAAAACAAAAGTGTATAGTTGCAAAAAACGAAGGCAAGTGTGACTTATGCATTAATACCCAAACCGCTGCAAAGCATTGCTATCATCGCGCCAGTTTTCGCGTACTTTTACCGTAGTTTCGAGAAATACCTTCATTTGCAAAAACGATTCCAAATCAGCACGTGCTTTCGTACCCAGTTTTTTGATCGCGCTACCACCTTTACCAATAATAATTGGCTTTTGGCTCTCGCGGGTCACATAGATGGTTGCGTATATGCGCGCAAGTGGCTCACCCGCGTTGGTTTTGGTTTCTTGAAATGATTCAATGCCGACTTCGCAGGAATAAGGAATCTCGTCGCTATATAATTGAAATATTTTTTCGCGAATAATTTCACTGGCGAAGAAACGTTCGGGGCGGTCGGTGAGTTGATCTTCGGGGTAATAGGCAGGCGATTCGGGTAAAAAACTTTTAATTTTTTCCAATAAATCACTAGAACTACCCGATTTCAAAGCAGAAATGGCGATCGAATCGGTGAATTTGATGCGATTGCGCCACCAGTTACCCGCGTCTTCGATCCGTTGAGGGTTGACCAAATCCGTTTTGTTGAGTACCAGTAGCATGGGGCATTCTACTTTTTTCAACACCTCCAACACCGGGTTATCTGGCTCCAATTCGTCAGTAAGATCAATGACATACACCATCAAATCAGCATCTTCTACCGTCCCTTCCACAAAACTGTTCATGGTTTCGTGCATTTTGTACGACGGCTTTTTGACATATCCGGGGGTATCGGAAAAGACAATTTGGAAGTCTTCGCCCGTGAGGATACCAATCAGGCGGTGCCTTGTTGTTTGTGGTTTATGGCTGATGATACTCATCCGCTCGCCTACCAAGGCATTCATCAGCGTTGACTTGCCGACATTCGGTTTCCCGATAATATTTACAAAACCTGCTCTAAACATTTCAATGAAGTCGCTTTACTCTGCCGTTCACCATGCCATCAATGATCTGAAAAACGACCAATGGTTTTTGTGTTCGCCAATGAATATTATTGTATTCCTCGCCAAAATGCGCATAACGGTGTACGCGTGCGGCTTGCATTTCTTCCATTACGTGTTGACGGGTATTGATAAAAGTAATCCAGCCGCCATCTTCGGTCACTTCTTCCGACCATTCTGCGTAATAATCGTCGTCGAAATCAGCGTGGAAATTGAGGATATGTTCGCAAAAGAAAACAAATTTATTGATGCCTTTATCGAATAAATGGTCAATTAAATTATGCTTCAAGTGCATGATATCGTTGTGCAGCACATCGTTCCATTCGCCTATTAGTTCGATGAGCGCGCATTGTTCATCATAATCGACATAGAGCAGTTTGCAATACAGCGTAGAAGAACCAATTTCATCCCATTGGGGGTGCAAATAGAAATTGTACAATTGTTGCGAAAACTCAAACTCGCTATAATGGCGACCATAAAAAGGGGATTGGCTATCCGTCTCGGCGGTATAAGTATCCCTCCAGAGGTGGTGTGGTTCAATATCGTGCATTGGGACAAAGGTAAGGCTTTTTATATCATTTCACGGTATTCGAGACAGGTATTAAAACCCTGCTGCGCAAACCACTGCTTGGTATCCATGGCGTTCCAAGGGCTTGTGGCCAACACAAAGTCGCCGCCCCAAGCACCGAGGCTTTTAATCACACCTGGAAAATTGGGGAACAAAATCTCTTGCGCACGTGGGAGATCGAGGGTTTGGGCAATCAAGTACTCGTGTTCAAGCAATATGGATTCAAAAAGCGGAAGCGTATCGGCTTGTAGCACACGTTCCGTTAATATATTTATAGCGGCAACTAAATGCTGGCGTTCCTGTGCGATAGCCTTATACCGTTGAATACCGGCACGGCTATCTTGCTTTTTGCCCAAATAAACAAAAAACAATTGATCGGCAAAAGCAGGATTAAAATTTACTTTTTCAAACCGGTTTTCGTCCAGCACGGATGCTGGCCGCTGGTACAAAATTGGGGCATTGGCAAAGGCGCAAGCAATATCATAACCCGAGCCGCCAAATGTATTTTCGAGCAATAGATAAGGATTGATATTCGCCCATTTGGCCAAAAGCGCAATGAGCGTACTACTCGACCCCAGCCCCCAATCCAAAGGAAAACTAGATGTAATGGTAAAAGACAATCCACCATTTTCTACCTGCGCAAACATCGGATTTTGCGCACGGCATTGGGTCAATATACTTTGCAAACGGAGCGCAACCGCTTCATTATCAAAGGTTAGCAAAGCAAAATCGAGCAATTGAAACGTTGCAGAAAACCAAACCACACCGCCATTGTCCACACTTTTCCAATGCAAGACAGCGGGTGTATCGGTAGAAAACACCTCAAGGGTTTGGCCAAAACGCGTAGGTAACGCCAATGCACGCGCACCATCCAAAACAGCATATTCGGCGGTTAGGAGCAGTTTTCCGTGTGCAAAAAGCGAGTGGAGGCGCACGATTTATCTATTATTGGAACGCCATTCATAGACCCATTTTGCCTGAATCTGCTCCAAGTGGCCTTCTGAGGATTCCTCGCGGGTGCCTTCGAAGTTAGGAATTTCTAAGATCCAGTCCAATAGATCTGTAAAACGAATACGGTAAATTTTACCTTCGTTAAAGTCATCGCCAAATCGTTCGTACAATTTCATAGCAATGTCTTCGTGTTCGCCCCAATTGATGGGCATATTGTCAATCTCTGAGAAAGGCATATTTAGGAATGATAAATGTTGGGTGATAAACAGAGAAGGATAAATATTGACACGCAAGATTCAACTGCACGTTAATATTTATCCTTTACGATCAGAACAAGTGTTTAGTGTTCATGCCCGATAATACCGGACTGATCGGGGATAATTACTACGATTTCGGCGTTTTCGTCGAGGATAATACATTGGCAAGCAAGCCGACTTTCCAAGCGCGGATTAGTAGCGCGGTCGATAAAGTCTTCTTCTTTGTCGGATATTTCCTCCAAGTCATCGCCTCCTTTTTCCACGTAAATGTGGCAGGTAGAGCAGGCGCAAACGCCGCCACAATTGTGGTTGAGATGCACATCAGCATCTTCTGTTATTTCTAAAATAGAAGTACCTTCAAAATTACCTGTGACTGTTTTAGTCGGGATTTTGGAATCTTCAAACTGGAATGTTATAGTTGCCATAAAAAACGCCGCAAAAGTAAGGTGAATTTTTGGTATTTTTATTTAGAAAACGTGAAAACAAAAAAACGCCACTCAAAAGAGCAACTTTAAATATGGATAATATTGGTTTAAACTGGCTTAATATTACTTAAAACAGGCTTAACAATCTTAAAAATGACTTTATATATCTTCATATTGACCTAACGATAAATTGAAATTCAGACAATTTTAGGTTAATATGTACTTTACGCTAGCCCCGTTCCTTTGTGTAAAATTTTAAACATTATGTTAAAAAAAATCACATTACTATTTGCATTTGCGGGCGCATTTACAGCCTCTAATGCCCAAACACTATTCAACGAGACTATCTCAATTCCGGCTGGTTACACGCCAACTTCATTTGTGATGCCTCCATCTCCTCTTACCACGCAAGTACTGTTTGTTGGCGGTACTGATCTCGTTCAAACCACTGCTACTTATGGCAATCCTGCTGGCCAACAACCGGCTAAGGAGTGGCACGATTTTATCGGATTTACACCAGATAACACAGGCACTAGCTTGGGTTGGGTTACTGTAAACCACGAGATGGTATTGCGCGACGACAAAATCGGTGATGGCGGTGGTATGACTGCTTTCCGTGTTGCCCGTAATGCAGATGGTACACTTTCAGTAGTTGACCAAACTTTGAACGACGGTCGTACGGGTAAATTCTTCAATGTTGACTTCGCAAATACAGTTGGTGAAACTGGTATGAACTGCGGTGGTATCGTATCTCAAGTAGATGGTCGTATTTGGACTGCCGAAGAGTGGTTCCAAACGAGCAATACTATGATCGCTCCTGGTGTTCGTGACACGAGCAACTACACTGTTCAGTCTAATATCCAAGGCTGGAACGGTGTTTCTTTGAAGAAGTTCCAAAACCTCAACTGGATGGTAGAAATTGACCCACGCCAAGCAAAAGCGATTCGCAAGCAGTACAACTGGGCACGCCAAGGCTTTGAAGGTGGCACAATTGAGCCAGGTAATCGTATCGTTTACCTTGGCCCAGACGAAACTCCGGGTTATTTCGGTATGTTCGTTGCCAATACACCTGGTGACTTCACAAAAGGTACTTTGTTTGCTTACAAGCACGACAAATCTGGTTACAACTGGGTTCCAATCTGGGAAAATGGTTCTATGTTAGACCATAATAAAGTGGCCACTCAAAAAGGTTGCACGATGTATAACCGCGTTGAGTGGGTTACAATGGATCCAAAAAACAACAACGTTTATTTCACAGAAACAGGCCGCGACAAGCCGGGTAATGCATGGAAAGATGAGGCTGCACAAGGTGGCGTTTACGCTCCGCACCACATCGCTCGTGCACAAGCACAAGGATTTGCGGATCCAGGTGATCCAAATTATACTGACTACTATGGCCGTGTATTGAAGTACGACCCAGTTGCCGACGAAGTATCTGTTTTGATCGAAGGTGGTCCATTCTTCGCTACTAGCCCTGCTGAGTCTGCGTATCCTGCTAAGCACTTATCGAACCCCGACGGTCTTGTTTGTGTACAAATTAATGGCAAATCATACTTGTTGATTCAAGAAGATTTGAACGGTACTTCATTTGGTCGTACTCCGGCTGGTGTGACAAATCCTACTTGTGAGGCGTTTTTGTTGGACTTGAGCATCCAGAACCCAACGGTAAATGATTTGATTCGTTTGACGGCTACACCAGCAGGTGCAGAAATTACTGGTGCAATCATGACACCTGATGGTAAATCTATCCTTCTCAATTCGCAACATCCACGCACAGATAACCCATTCCCATACAACCACTCGTTGACTTTGGCGATCCACGGTTTTGATAAGTTAGGTGCACAATCTATTGCTGAGCGTAATCCATTCGAAGCAGAATTGGGCAAATCTGATGCTGCAAGCGAATTTACGATTTATCCAAATCCAACAGCACGTATCGTCTATATGAATCAATTGACGGATGTTGCTTTATACGATGCTAATGGCAAACGCGTATTGGTACAACGCAACGTAAACGAAATCAATGTTTCTGGTTTAACACCGGGTACTTATTTCCTTCAAAATGCAGCTGGCAAGACAGTCCAGTTGTCGATCCAATAATTAATTCATCCATATCTGGAGTGTGTCGTGCCAAAGGGCATGGCACACTCTTTTTTGTAAAAACTTAGCCGCTCGCATTTACCTTTTTTTATCACTTATTCCATCCGCTTTACACTAACGTTTTTTTTAATATTTTTAAATATTTTCAAATACTATGCAGATCAAAAAGAGTACAACTATTTTTTTATTTCTTGTTTCCTGCTTCCTTTTGCAAGGATTTCTAAAAACCACCAATGAGCAACCACTTAAAAAAGTAAAGGCTCAATTTGAAGTGGATATAGAACAATTCAATGAAGCCTTGAGTGTTTATGAGGCCAGTGCAACTCAATTCATCAATACTCCAAATGATATAAAAAACCTCCAAAGAGTACATACTTTGGCCCGCCTCGCCTATAAAAATATCGAATTTTTAGTAGATTATATTGATCCATACCAAGCAAAAAAAAATTATAATGGCGCGCCATTACCCACTACGGAGCCCTCTGTACCCGAAGTAAATGTAATTCAACCAGCGGGTTTACAGGTACTGGACGATATGGTATTTGGAGATAACCCATTTGAGTCAAAGGCTGAAATTATTCGGCAAATCGCGCTGATTAAAAAGGAATTTGAATCAGCGCGCCCTACACTTACAGGTACTCCGCTTACGCATCGCAATATTTTTGAGGCCGCACGGAGGGAATTGATTCGTATTTTCACATTGGGTGTTACGGGTTTTGATACACCTGGCTCCGCCAATGCACTACCCGAAGCAGGTGCGGCCTACGAAGGGCTTGCGCAGGCCATTCGTTGCTATTTGCCCCTAATTGATCAAAAAGATAAAGGACTGGCCATTGTAATAGATGCACGGTTGGATTATACCAGTACTTTGCTGAAAAAACAGCATGATTTTGATACTTTTGATCGCGCCGATTTTTTGATGAACCATATCAATCCCCTGTACGAGTTGATTTTGGAAATGCAAAAAAAATTGGGTATCGAAACCATTGAAGAAGTAGAAACCCTACCACAAGCCATTAATTATCAATCAAAAGGGTTATTTGATTCCGATTTTCTGAATGCAGGTTTTTATGCTAAAATTAAAATGAATGCCCCCGGTATCGAACAGCGTATCGCATTGGGAAGGCTTTTGTTTTTTGACCCCATCCTCTCCAAAGACAATACAATGGCTTGTGCTTCGTGCCACCAACCCGAAAAAGCATTTACTGATGGATTGGCCAAAAGTATGGGCCGCGACGGCGAACATGCCACCAATAGAAATGCGCCAACCCTGATTAATTGCGTGTATAGCGAGCATTTTTTTCACGATATGAGAGAGCCGCAATTGGACCGCCAAGTACTACATGTTGTAAAAAGTGAAAACGAATTCGCCTCCGATTATATCGAAATTATTAAAAAACTCAACCTAAGTTCTGCTTATCAGGCAATGTTCAAAGCCGCATACCCCAATCTTGGCACACAAACACTCAATGCTTATTCTATCGCAGATGCATTGGCTTCGTATGTAGCAAGTCTCCAATCCTTCGACTCCCCGTTCGATGATTATGTGACTGGCCGTCAGGGTGTTATTGATCCGGCAGTGGTGCGTGGTTTTAATTTATTTATGGGAAAAGCAGTATGTGGCACCTGCCATTTTGCACCTGTTTTTAATGGAACGGTACCACCTACCTATATCGAAAGCGAATCAGAGGTGATTGGTGTACCTGCTTCTAAGGACAAAAATGCACCTATTGATACCGACGAGGGCCGATATGCTAATTTAAAGCCACGCGACCGCGCCTATTTTTATCAATATTCTTTCAAAACGCCCACGGTTCGGAATATCGCCAAAACCGCACCTTATATGCACAATGGCGTGTATCAAACGCTCGAAGAAGTCGTTGACTTTTACAATAAAGGGGGCGGCCAAGGTATTGGAATTGATATAGCACACCAAACGCTCCCCTTCGATAATTTACAGTTATCGGCTCAAGAACAAAAAGATTTGGTGGCATTTATGAAATCATTGAATACGCCATCGGATAAATTTACAGCACCCGAATCGCTACCTTTATTTGATGGCAAACCTGAGTGGAACGAACGCTACAACGTGGCAAAAAATAAACAATGATCCGATTACTCTCGTTGCTCCTGATACCAAGTATCTTGGTATTAGGGGCAACTTTTGCCGAGCCAACCTCTGTATCGCCCGAAAAACTGGCCAAAACCTATTGTAGTAGTTGCCACTTGTATGTAGCGCCCTCGGCATTTGCGCGCTCGCATTGGGAGCAAGCTATTTTTCCTCGAATGGCGTTGTTTATGGGCGTTTATCCCAACGATTCTATTCGATCTGTTTTTGCAGGCACGTCAACGGTATTTCCAGTTCAACCCCTTTTATCAAAAGAAAATTTTGAAAAAATTCGTGCATTTTATCTAAAAAAAGCACCAATAACAATCAAATTGCCCACCAATCAAAAAGTACAGGACACATTAGTCGGGTTCAAAGTACACATTCCCGAAGGTCGAATTGTACCTCCGGGCATATCAATGGCGCGGTTTGGTGCTCATAAAACAATCTATTTAGGGGATGTGTATGCCAAAAAACTATTTATGCTCCATTCAGATGACCTGTCCTTTCAAAAAAATGGAAGTATCGCCGAAGGTATTGTGGATATAGCACCATCGGGCGATGATGTATTGCTGACCGTCATGGGTTCTTTTTCACCAACAGAGGCCGCTTCGGGTGCGCTGCTTCGTTTGAATACGCAAAAAGGGCAAATTGAGGTGCTGCAAGATAGTTTGCAGCGTCCTACCCAAACGACAGTTGGCGATTTGGATGGTGATGGCGATGAAGATAAAGTGGTGTGTGAATTTGGGAAATATACGGGACAATTATCGTGGTTGGAGCAGAAGCCCGATGGCTTGCACAGGCATACTATTCTTTCCCGACCGGGGGCTATTACTGCACAATTGAGCGATATAGATTCGGATGGCGACTTGGATATTACAACGCTTTTTGGGCAAGCCGATGAAGGAATTTGGCGATTTATTAACGATGGACATGGGCATTTTGAGGCTAAAAACCTCCTACGTTTTGGCCCACAATATGGTTCAAGTCATTTTCAATACTGCGACTTCAACAAGGACGGACGGCAGGATATTATTTATACCTGCGGTGATAATGCCGATTTTACGCCTGTTTTAAAGCCTTGGCATGGTGTTTATATTTTTTTGAACGATGGGAAAGAGCAGTTTAGCCCTTATTATTTTTACCCCATGTACGGTGCGTACAAAGCCGAAGTGGCCGATTTTGACCTAGACGGAGATTTGGATATAGCGGCGATTGCTTTCTTTCCTGATTTTAGCGAAAAGCGCACGCGAAGTTTTGTTTTGCTCTTAAATGAAGGCAAAAAAAAGATGCAGCCTTACACCTTCCCAGATGTCGGATTGGGTCGGTGGATGGTAATGGATAGCGGCGACCCCGATGGAGATGGGGATATAGATTTACTGCTCGGTGCTATGACCTTTGAAGTGCCCGGCAAACCTGATTTAGTGGCCGCATGGAAAAAAGCAGGTATTCCGTTTATTTATTTAGAGAATACAGCCAAGAAATAAGTGAGTGTACGAGTATCGACAACAATTTCGGTGCATAAAGCAAAACTAATTTCCAATTATTGATGCGATGAGTAATCTGCTGTTGTAACCAAATCGGCTTTCAAAAAACGTTCCTGCATCAAATAGGTAAACCGTTCAGGCTGTTCCAATTCCGGGTAATGGCCTGCTCCTTCAAAATCATGCGGCTCATAGTCATTAAGGTATTGTATCGCACTCCATTTGCTATATTTACCGTGTGTTTTGTCTTTTTTGCCCCAAATAAATAAGGCTGGGACATTAAGCGGGCGCAAAGGAGGTTTTTCATTATTGAAAAACGCTTGAAAAGTGGATGCTAAACTATAGTGTGCCTTCCAGTAACCAATCCTTTGAGGCCGCAAGTAGTCAAACTATTGAAGCATAAAACGAGCACGAGCATTATATCTTTAAAGATCGCGTACGTACCCACCGAACGAGCAGGTACAAGAGCAAACCCGTTGGCCCCATCACAAAGGTGAGCAACAAACAGGGGGCGACAAAAATATGCGGTATTTTGTTTTTATGGGCATCGTTGGTTTCCCAAATACCTACCAACAATGCGAAGGCCAAGTAATTGAGCCAACCGGTCATCAGCATTTCGGTGCTGCGAAAGAGATTCGTAATACCCTGAAAAGAAAAAACATGCCCTCCGCCGTCATGGCCAGAGCGCAAATAAATGATGGTAAAATAAGTGCTGGCTACCAGCAAAATAATTGCTGAAACAGAAGCAAGGGTTTCGCTCCATTTCCAATTGGGCGCAAAAGTAAGTGCCAACCAAGGGAAAAAAATGAGAACGCTGGAGTACCAATAGAAATTTTCGGGTGTCACTTTTGTATAGATAAATTAGTTGAGCGATAATTATAAACCGTTAAAATAGCGGTCGAATCGGCGCAAAGATCGTTCATTTACTCATAGCCACACATTTTTTTTATCGAGAAAAAACGATATAAACTGCTAATGCTCAAAACCCTCAAAATTTGTGCAATGATATTCACTTCCTACTTTTTTCGCCAAAAAGTAGGCAAAATTTTAGTTCAGCACAGCAGGGGCAAACATCTGAAACTCCGGAATTTCAATCTCGAGCAGCGTGTTGTTATTGATACAAAGCATTGTAAAAGAGCCTTTCATTTTGCCAATTTCGGAAAAAAGGTTACAAAAAGACATATATTCGTGACTTTCACCGGGCTGCAGTGTTGGTTGTAGCCCCACTACACCCTCGCCCTCGACTTCCCGTATTACGCCTGTTGAATCGGTGATGATCCATTTGCGACGCAACAACTGAACGGCAAATTCAGCACCGTTTTCGATAACTATATAGTACCCAAATATAAATTTATGCCCCCTTGGATTGGAATGCTCTGGCAAGTATTGGTTTTCAACTCTTACTGTTATACCATTGGTTGTGCAACTAGACATCTATTTCTTATTGAGTAGTGAAATAATTTAACAAGAAAAGCCTTTTTTTGTTTGGACTATATCTATTATTTAATATCTTATTCGCTGAATCATTGTTTTTATAAGGCATACCCCCTAATTACAAATACAATTCGCATCTATTAGTGCTGTGGCTTGTACCAAAAAACTTCCTGGTGCTGACCCAATGGGGGTACAGACTTGGAACACACCTGTATTCCCGGCAAATACCTGTGTAAATGACCCCGATGCAGGTGTTGTATAGGTAAGGTTAAATGGCGCGATCCCCGTAAAATTAGCAGTTACATCTGTGCAAGCCCCTGCACAGACAGCCGGATTGGCGATCGCAAAGGATACTGACGGTAAGGGTCGCCAGACGATTGGATTAAAATTAGAAAAATCCAAACAGGGATCGGTCAAACTAATATTGCCACCCACATTATTGCCAGCTACCGCTCCAATATAGTACGTTACACCGGTTTGCATGGGTGGCGCAAAGGCAAATGCGGGCGTATTACTCGTAGCAATAATGCTTCCTACAGGATTGCTAAGGTTCGAAATCATTACATATTGGATGAGGTCGTTGTTATCTAATACCTCGTCGAAATTGGGTATCAAAGATGCTCCAGTGTTCGTACAGTAAGTCGTGAGTGGTTGGGTTTCAATACTGCCTGCGTTGGTCAGGCATACGCAATTTGTTGCAGGAAAACCAACAGGGACTTCTCCCATACCATAAGGGTAGCCATAAGGCTGAATATCACATTCAAATGCAATAGAGTTGTTGGGCAAATCAAAACTAAATAGTTCACTCCCGGTACAATTAGGGTCAAAAGCACCCGTATAAATCCCTGCAAACGGGCCGGTGCTGATGGTTGCTGTTGGTACTCCACATAGTGTTGTATAAGTGTAAATTATATTTGCTGTGAGGGGATTACCAATTTGAATGGTCGCTAAAGCATAGGTTGCAGGAGAAACGGAACCATCTGTTAAAATAGAGTACAGCTGCCCATTCCAAAAGAAAATCTCACTCGAAACAAATGTCCCCACAGGAAAACTCCCGAGCAAGGTAATCGTGTTGCTAACAGGATTGTACTCAAAAAGGCTAGATACAAACTGGCCAGAGAAGAATTCTACACCCGACATGTACACGTTCCCATTCGGTGCCAATACCGCTCCAACATAAATATAATTTCCTGGAGGATCGAGTGTTGTTATTGGAACTGCACTCGGAGGATCAAACACAAAAATGAGGTCATCTGCTGTAATTACGACTTGACCATTTGGTAAGGGCGCCACATCTCCTATCGAATTACTCACGAATAGCGAGAATGGCAAATCCAATTCTGGGCAGAAGGTGCAGGTACTTACATCATATTGACCGATAAGATATCCACCGTTTGGTGAATTACCCGCAATGTATAGGTTTTGGCTCTTCAGAAATGGGACACAACTGACAGCAAAATACATAAGTAAAAAAACGCCTTTTTTCATAAAAACAATGATTTTTCTGTTTTGTACAACGCTATCATTAATACTAAAAACAGATATTGGCTGAGAAAAGTTGTTTAAAAATGATAGAATGCTAAATTTGTGCATTTGGAAACGTGTAAACAATTGAACAAGAAAAGCCTTTTTTCTTTGGACTATGTTGATTACAAAATATCTTATTCGCTGAATCACTGTTTTTATAAGCATGTATGTCCAAATCGGTACAAATATTGTAATTTTGCAGCCGCAATTCTAACGCTTATAGCCATGCCACCCATCGAATACGACGAATTTGGTTTTATCATAGACGGTACCGAAACTTTTGAAGAAGAAGACACCTCCTCCACAAGGGTAATAGAGGAGGTATTTGAACCAATTGTTCCCATTCGGGAAAGTTTTCCAGAAGCGGGCAGCAATTATCTTGGCGGCAAAAGCGACGGATGGGAGTACCGAACGGTTTTTGCAGGTGGTAGAATAGAAGCCTCCTACAATATGGTCATCGACTTTTTAAAAGAGCATGGATATGGGGATATACCCGTTCCGACAAATGCTGATGAGTTAAAATTGTTCCGTAAACAACGTACTTCTCAATTACAACTCTTTCCCGAACGCGGGTATATCCACAATCCAATTAAAATTTTATTCAACACCGATCCCAAACTCCGCCAAGCACTTATTCTTTGCTTGTACAATGAAAACACACCAAATCATTTGTTGCGCTTTCATGGCGTAAAGGGATTCACGGCTACTTAACTACTTTACCCGCCCATATTTTATTTTCAGAAACCGCACGGATTAGATACACCCCAACAGGCCAATCTACGGTAGATAGGGCATTATCGAGGCTCATCGTAGTTTGGTGTATAACTTGTCCGGCAGCATTGATAACTGTAATATCAAAAATATCTTCCCAGTCCATTTCGGAGGCGGTGAGTTGGATATAGTCGCGGGCTGGATTAGGCGTAATTTGTAATTGTCCGGTTACGCCTTCAAAACTAACACTGCGTATATCCGACAGGTTGCTATCGCCATCTTGGTCTTCTTGACGAAGGCGGTAATAATAGATATTGCCCGGCTTAACGCCTTTATCTGTAAAATTATAAAGGTTTTTAGCCTTCAACTCACTTGTGGCGGCCACAAAACCAATATTTTCGAAATAACGACTACTGTTTACACTGCGTTGCACATAGAAACCACGGTTATCTTGCTCCGAGGCTGTTTCCCATTGCAATACTACCTGATTGCTTTGCTTTTCGGCATTAAAACCAACCAATTCCACGGGCAATGAAATGGATAGGTTATTATTGGAAATATCATAGAAAAAAGTACCATTAGTACTTGAAGAACGTAGCATAATACGGGCTGTACTTGTCGTTAGATTAGGCACTGTAATGGTTTGCGATCCGTCGTTGGGCGTATTGGCCAAAATAAGTACGTATGAACTAGCATCCGAAGGGGTAGTGCTATACAAAATATCCACATTGGGAGCGTAGGATTCAGATCCTGCTGTACTCCATGTCACTGTGGTAGTGGAATTACCCGCAAAAGCACCACTATTCGGTGCTGTAATTGCAAAAGGGCCACCCGCAGACACCACTACTGAAATATCTTTCTCATCAGTACAACCACCCACCGTTTGATTATCACGGGCGGTTAGCCTAAAAGTAAGGGTTCGGGCTACAGCTGGCAGTACTTCCCAGGGGTCAACAGTACCATTAAAAGTATTGTCAAAACTTGGAAAATGCCTATTCGTTTCCGAAACAGGTGTCAATGAGCGGAACAAAGGCCCTGATGTATTAGTGCCGCTGGGTGGTGA
>JBEAVK010000018.1:0-3913 GCA_041160955.1 Bacteroidota bacterium | reverse complement strand
CTTAGAATCTCTTTTTCACTATATTTTGCCAATTGTTCTAGTGTTTTTATGCCTTCCCGTTCTAATGCGCGTCTTGCAGGTGCGCCAAGTGATGACAGAAAATTGTCTTTCGGTTTTCGTTGGACTGCGGTACATTGATAGATGGGACGGTAATTTGATTTAAATTCATTATTGTTGGTGTCTTTTGGGGACAAAAATAGGGTAGAAAAATGATTGGACATTGTTTCTACCCTAGTTTTTATATATTGGGACTGATGCTACAACTTTGTCAAATGCTACCGCGCCACAACCAGTTTTTTATAACTACGTCCCCCATTTTTTACCGCCTGCTCTATTTCCAACCAATATACGCCATTCGGCATTTGGGTCAAATCAATCGCTATTTCGTTGGCTGGAATTGTATTTGCTGCGCTCCAAACCGACCTACCCAATACATCAAAAACACGTAAAGTACTGGGCAATGGTGCACCATTTTTGTTGGTCAGGTAGAAAATACCTGTACTTGGGTTGGGTTGTATGGCGCATTGGTTTTGGCTGGCAATATCTTGCGTGGCAACGGTATTGACCAAAGTGTAATTCACTGTGGTAGTACAACTATCTGCACCTGTAATATAACCAATATAGTCACCAGGTGCCAAGAAAACAGCATCTTCGCTGGTAGAAGCGACTAATCCTCCTGTACTCCATGTGTAAGTATAAGGCGCAATACCGCCACTTATCGTGATACTGATACTGCCATTACTCAAGCCATTTGAAGGATTAACTAATTGATCTAGTGCTACTTGTGGTGTGAAATCACCATGAATAGCATTTTGGGTCTGTATGGAAGTACAGCCATTAGTGGTATTGGTCACGATCACGGTATATAGCCCAGCCGTCTCCACTTTGATTGAGGCTGAATCGGAGGTAACACCACCCGGGCCAGTCCATAAAAAAGTAGGTGCTGCACCTGCATTGGTCGCAATGGCGGTAAGCATATTCACGCCTACACAGGGGGCTTTTTGGGGGGCAATATTGACCAATGGTGTAGCAGTGTTCAAAACCACCGTAACAGTAGCACTATTGGTACACCCTAGTTGATCCGATACCGTCACTGTATAAATACCAGCAACAGCGGTTTCGGGATTTTGTAGGTTACTTTGGAAACCTGCTGGCCCTTCCCAGGCGAAATTGACATTATTGAAAGTAGAACTGGCCGATAACTGCGCCAAAGTATTCGCGCAAGTAATGGAGGTTGCATTTACTACAATGGGCGGCGGTCCATCCGAAGCCGCTACACTTGCTGTTGCCATTCCGCTACACCCTTGTGCATTGGATACCAATAGCGTATAATCGCCTGCTTCGGTGACAATCGGGCTAGGCAAATTACTTTGAAACCCGCTAGGGCCTGTCCATGCATATTGTATATTACTGATTGCTACACTACTGCTGAGTGCCAACGAATCGGAGGTGCAGCCCACTACGCCACCATTGGCGGTAACAACGATTAATGCACTATCTGTAACCACTGTCACTGTATCAGCGATGGAGCATATTTTACCAGAAGCCGCGATACTTGCTACCAATATATATGTACCCGCTTGACTAATGGAGAGATTATTGCCCGTACCCAATTGTAGCCCCGTTGCCAAATCAGACCAGACCTTATTACTTCCCGCAGATGAAGCCGATTGTAATTCGATGCTGCTCATGCCACACCCGATAATATTATTGCCCAAAATATCAGCAATGGGGTTTAAGACTACAATTTGCTGCTGAACGGTGCTGTCACAACCATTCGCTGTCTGCAAAACGGATGAATAAAAACCTGCGGATGCAGCAGTTGCCCCCCAAGGCAAGTTAAATGGCAATTCAGCCGCGCAAATGGTTTGGGTAGGTAAAACCTGTATAATGGGTACAATATTAACCGATTTGCATTGTTGCGCACTCGTGTTGCACGCGTTAGTGGCTTGTGTACAAATTGTAACTGTACCGTTACTATTGGCCGGAAAACTAACTTGAATATCCGTACCCAGCGGTGCTGTAAATGTAGCGGGTGAAGGCTGGCCATTGAACAAAATACCCGGTGTCGTACTACTCCACGTGTATTGGCTGGCACCGAGTACGGAATTGATGGAATACATCGAATTGCTACCTGGGCAATTGACAGCACTACCACTTATGGCAGACATATTACCCATTGCAAGCCCCGCAAGTGCTATTGCTGGCGAAGCCGTGACCTTAAAATCACATTCATCTTGCGAAAATCCATCGATCACGAGGTAATAGGTTTGTCCGGGTATTAAATTGACATCCAAGGCAATTGGGGTGTTTCCACAGCCGGCACAACCCTCACTACAAGCAACGGGCAGGCTACCACAAGCGGAAGGATACACCGCAAACTGAATACCATTACCCGTCGTACAGTTGCTAGGGGTTACGGTTATAGTGGCATTGGTAGCACCTGCAACAAAGGGCAGCCACTGGTCATTTTGCACCTGACTGCACCAACCTGGAGGATTAGGATCACCGACCCAACCACTGGTAGTACCGATATAATTGTGGAGATTACAATTGTTACAATTATTTGCGCCACAGGTTTCAACTGCACTTATATTTTGGCTAGGTGTACAGAATACAACTGGGCTGGCGGCGGTTAAGGTATAGGTTTGGGTGGTTGTGCATCCAGTATTCGTGGTTACTAATACGGTATAAGTACCCGGTGGCAGGTTGGAAAGGTCTTCCGTTGTAGCTAATAAATTGCCATTAGCAGACCAATTTACGGTAACTCCTGTCTGGTAATTTAGAGCAATATCAATAGCCCCATTATTTTCCCCTACTGTGGGCGGATAAATGGCATTTGTGAAAATAATGGGCAAAAGTGGGGCCGATGCGAAAACCATACTACTCGAAGTACACCCATTGAGGGTATCGGTAACGACTAATTTATAACTAGTAACAAAGGGTACATTGACGGAAGATCCCGGATATACAGTCCCCGAAGGCCCCTCCCAAATATAGGTTAGTCCGCTCCCTGTAGCGGTACCACTCAATAAAAAAGAGCTGCCACAATCAAGTGTTTGTACGCTGGTGCTGTTGATTACTGGTGGTATTTTATTGGCCTCTACCAGGACACTAGCGGTATTGCTACACCCAAGTGTATCGGTGACAATTACAGAATAAATCCCCTCAACTGTTGCGGTAGGACTAGGTAAATTACTCGAAAAATTATTAGGCCCCGACCACAAGAAACTGGCATTTGGCGCAGTAGTAGCAGCCGAAAGGGTTACAAAACTCGTGGAGAAACAGGTGATTGATCCCCCTGTTGCCGTTGTAGTTACGGAAGGTAGCCCCGTTCCTTGCAGGACTACTGCGCTTGCAGTACCGCTACATCCGGCTGCTGTGGTGACTGTTACGGTATAGTTGCCAGCATTATACACTACTGGTGCAGCGAGTGTAGCGGTGAAATTATTGGGGCCATTCCATTGGTAAATTGGCTGAGCCACCTGTACCCCACTGGTGTTTATCTTTAACGAATCGGCGGTGCAACCTATTAGTCCACTAGTCGCTACAATTGGAATAGCAAGCGAGTCCCGTATGACAAAGATGGAATCACAAACAGAACAGGACTTAACTCCAGCATTCATCGTAGTGCATAGTTTATAGGTACCGCCAGTACTTACCAATAAAGTATCACCATTTTGGGACGATCCATCTGGGCGTGTCCATTTTTTTATACTTACACCCGGAAAATTAAACGAAGGGATGGACTTTAATACAATATTGGTTTGTTCACAACCAATAACTCCATTGCCCAGTATTTTTGCTTTAGGAGCCAATACATTGAGTGTCAAATTTACTAGACTGTCGCATCCACGATAAGAAGTGCAAACCGTGTTGTAGAGTCCTTGTTTAAAATATTTGGTTCCACAAA
>JBEAVK010000009.1:0-7522 GCA_041160955.1 Bacteroidota bacterium | reverse complement strand
TTTGTCAAATCAAGGCAAATTTTGCAGTCGAAATGGGGTATTTTCGGCGAAAAATTTAACGAAAATTTGGCGAAAATTAACCATTCTCAGCATACGAAACTAATTCTGTATAATGTCTAATGTTTCGATATAATTACGCGATAAACATCGCCAAAAGCGCCACCATAAGCACACTCACCAAATTCACCAAATCATTATCGCACCAATGCCATCCACGCACCAAATCCGAACGATCACCAACCTCCGAAATAACGCCATTTTTTACATATTTTGCTTGAAAAACGCTACCCAAAACGCTATCCAGCAACATTCCGGCAAACCCCAAACCCGTCACTACACAAAAAATCGCGGTATCCCAACGGAAAAGCAACACCCCAATAAAAGCCACAACAGCACTACCCAACAACCCAGCCAAAGTGCCGGCCATACTCACGCCACCAGAAAGCCCCGACGCCATACTTTTCCACCGAACAATATCCACCGTAGGCTGCCGAAAATATTTCCCCACCTCACTACTCAATGTATCTGCATTAGCCGAAGCAAAAACAACCACAAAGCAAAACCAAATTTTATCAGGTTCAGCCAATGGCGCAAGCAACGCAAACAGCATACCAATACCACCATTGGCAAACACCTGAACAGAACTACGTCCGTCCTTTTCCTTCGTTTTTTTATTCAATTTAGAGACCAAACTCCCCAATCCTAAAAACAAAACCGGAAAAGCCAACGCCTTTATCCCCAACAAACTCGCCATCCAAATCCCCATAAAACTAGCGGCAACAGCACCCTCTCGGTTGAGCCATTTACGGCGATACATAATAGGCGCTACAAAAATAGCCAAACCCAACAAAATAAAACCATCCATCGTCCAAAACAAAGAACGACCCACCCCTTCCAAGCAAACAGCAATCATTAACGGTATCCAAAAATTATCGCTACCCCGCCAAGAAAACATCTCCACGCCCGCACCCAACAAAGCAATCAGAAAAAAAGCACCCAAAGATTCTACTGAAATGTCATACCGACACAACAAAATAACCAAAGCCGACACTAAAAAAACAGCCGATCCCAATACCGATTTAGGCTCAAATAGCGGTGTCCAATACCAAGTTGCATAGCGACTACCCACAAATCCCGCTAAGGCATCACTAATCGCCAAAATAACCATTGCCGTTACAATATGTGCTACTGCAATTTGCCCCGACCACAACAACAATCCAAAAGCCAAGGGAAATAACGCAATCCCCCAACTCTTTCCCGTACTGATATTCAATATTTTATAGTGAATTACAACAAACAACACCACACTAAACACCAAAAAAAGGATAGCCAAAAACTGCGGATTCGGAAATAGTGCAGTGCCAATAGCGCACGCAATGATCGCTACCAAATGCAATACTTTCCGCAATTCAGGTACACGATTAGGGTAGCGCACCGAAAAGTATTGTACTATTGCAGTAGCAAAAGTGATAACAAAAAAAAGAAGAAGTAATAAACGCATTTCTAAATGAAAGAATTAGAAGACTACGACTGGTTTCCGCCTATTTTAAGGCGTTTTCAAACGGAATTTATCGGAGACATGGTAGCCTGGACGCGGATTTACCAGCCCATTGTGCCATTGGTGCGTAAAGCCTGCAACAACGATGCAGTGCACCAAATAGTGGATCTTTGTACGGGAAATGCCCGCCCAATCTTATTTATTGCCCACCAATTATCGCCCAGGCAACGCATTTTGCTCACCGATAAATACCCCAATCCACCTGCACAAACCATTGTTTCGCCGCACGAAATCATTTTTGAAGCCACAAGTTACGATATTCTCACTGCCCCATTTGAAAAAAATAGGTTATACACCATGTTTAATGCTTTTCATCATTTCGATGCAGCAACACAAATAAGTATCCTTCAACAATTACAACAATCGGGCAGTCCATTCATTATTGTTGAGATTCTGCAACCCAATCCTTTTGAATTTGTTAAGATACTGCTCACAACCACCCTTGGTCAGTTGCTCGTAGCACCATTTATCAAACCTTTTTCGTGGCTGCGGCTGCTTTTGACCTATTTGATTCCCATCAATTTACTCACTGTCACCATTGATGGTATTATCTCGGTGTTCAAATCAAAGAAAATTACTTATTACGAACAGATTTGTGTTGCAGCGCAATTGAATGATTATCAATTAAATGTAACAAAAATAAACACTTATTTATTTACCAACCTGACAGTCATTCAGGGACAAACACGCGATGCTTCAACGACTTAAAATACTTTGGGATTTTACACGCCCGCATACCATTATTGGTTCATTCCTAAGCATCACAACGCTGTATTTATTGGCCTGTAAAGGCATTTCGGCCACCGAACACATTACACTCTACGGCTGGACCTTACTATCGGCCTTGACTTGCAATCTGTTTATCACGGGTCTCAATCAAATCACCGATTGGGAAATGGACAAAATCAATAAGCCATTCCTCCCTATTGCCAGCGGTGCACTGAGTCTTTCCAATGCCCGTAATATAATAGGTGTGAGTTTGGTTATTTGCTTGTGGAGCGCATGGATGGCCGCACCGCTGATGTTCAGCATTATTTTATCAATTATTCTAATTGGAGCGGCTTATTCCCTACCGCCTTTACGGCTCAAACGCCACCATATCACAGCCGCATTTTGTATTATTGCGGTGCGAGGGATACTGGTCAACCTCGCTATTGGTGCTGCTTTGGATCATTTGATTCGTGGAGCAATCATACATTGGAACGAACTCCTATTGCTCACCATTTTTATATCCGTATTTAGTTTGGCCATTGCTTGGTTCAAAGATTTGTACGATACCAAAGGCGACGATATCTATCAAATACGTACTTTCCCTTTATTATTTAGCATAAAAACGACTTTTTATGCAGGTAATGCGCTTGTAATTGCGGCATATTTGTTTAGTGTGGTATATAGTTGGATGGCACTTGGCGCGGAAGGTTGGCTGCTTTTAGTAGGGCATTTCGCCCTTTTACTCTTGTTTTTAGGACATGTTTTTACATCTTCGCTACAAAGCCCCGAAGGTATTTATCGGTTTTATATTCGTTTTTGGGTGTTTTTATTTGGGGAGTATTTGTTGGTTTTGGGGTATGCTTTGGTGTAAAAAAAAACATGTATTTTTTTTTAATTTGTTAATATTTTTTTTATTTGAAAAGAAATACCTATGTTTGCAATTCATTAAAACAATTTTTTCATTATGAAACTATTTAAAAATACCCTATTTATGGTAGGGAGGGGGGGGTAATTCTCCTGCTACTACTCATTTGCGGCACGTCTTATGCGCAAAATTCGCTTTTCACAACAATTAATTCCGGTAATGTTAGTTTAGCAACAGACGCTATGTTACGGTATCAGAAATTATCTTCCCCCGCTTATAGCCAACAAGCACAGATGGTGTCTTTGGCTGATATGCGGACTTTACAACACCATGGAGAAATCCAATTTACTTTACCTACGTTGCCGAATAACAGATAAGCAAACCCAATCACTTTCATTCTTCAAACTCTAGTAATGCTATGAAAAATATTTTTTCTTTATTTCTTTTCTCCCTTGTAATTATACTGGGTTGTAAAAAAGACCCCGCACCCCTAATAACACCCGTAGAGCCTACTCACCTGACTGATTTAGGTACTATTGCTTTCAAAAAAAATAACATGGGTATTGTTATGTCAGCGACGATATCATATTCAGGCAATAAAATTTTTCATATGCAAACAGGTTATAGGAAAATACTACAGACACCTTCTTTAGAGGAAAAATTTTCAATAACTCGAATTCCTTATAGCATAGGTAAATATAAGTTGTACAATTTTCCAACTAGCAATTTTGGAGAAGCCAAGCCAAATTCAATTCTTTCTTGGACGATTGAACTTGACCAGCCAGTAGCGCATTTGAGATCTACAGACTTATATCCAGACGATTTTATTGAAGTAATTGAAATCGATACAATTGCAAAAACAGTAGAAGGCCGTTTTCAATTACACCTGAATAATGTGAAAAATTTTGACCTAAGCGAGTTTAATCTGCCCGATTCAGTGTATGTAACAGAAGGTGCTTTTTACTTAAAAACGGAGTAGTTTCTTGATAAAACCATACCATTAGGTGCTGCAAACGCTACCTAGTGGTATGGTTCATCATCCAGCCCAATAGCCTACCTACCCAAATCCTCCAACCCCCAATCCCCCTTCAAACTACCCAACAACCCTTGGTGAAAATGCTCCAATTGCTCCAATAGCCCAGCCAGTTGCAATTGTTCTTTTACGCCCAGATCACCCACAATCACCTTAGAAACTACCGACATTTTGTCAAATAATGGAAAAACAGCCGCCTTTCCCGCTTCCGTAATCGCAAGCACCGTACTTCTTTTGTCCATTTCAGAAGGTGCTTGAGCCACAAGTCCCAAAGCAATTAACCTACGTATAATTTCCATACCCGTCGGCTTTTCATGTCGGTTATAACGGATCAATTCCGATTTACTCAAGCCCTTTTGGTAATGGAGCAATGCCGCCAAATACACAAACTCATCAATACTGCTCAAAACCGAACCTTCCAAGGCTTTTTTGGCGTAAATTTTTGCATAACGCGTCAAGAAAAATACAATCCGCCCAATTACAACTTCGGTAGATGCTCCTTCAACAGCGGTGGAGGCCTCCATATTTACATGTTCTAATGGATCGTATTTATTGGCCAACCACCGCGCGAATTGAGGCATATCGGCTTGTTGCCCGTTGGTTTGTTCGTATTGGGCACACTCCGTAATGAGTTGTTGTAACAAAGCGTAATTCATCATAATTGCAACAAAGGTAGTATGAAATTAGAATGTAAATAATCTTTTTTTATTTTTTTTTGAATGTAATTAAACTATTTTTCAAGAAATTAGTTTAAAAGACTACATTCATTTTACAGCATTATCAAAAATAAGCACATGCAACGAATTATTCTATCTATTCTGACTTTACTGCTTACCGCCAGTATTGCCCTGGCACAAAACCTCGGCACACTAAACGGTTCAGTCGTCGATAAGTTGACACAAGAAGCCTTGGTTGGGGTCACCATCCGTTTGGAAGGCACCGAATTAGGCACTACTACTGATATTGACGGCAAGTTTAGGCTCAATAATGTACCGCCGCGCTCTTACAATATCGTGGCGACTTATATTGGTTATGCGCCATTCACCAAGTTTAATGTGGTGGTCACTACGGGCAATGCCAGCCAAGTAAATTTCCAAATAGAACCCGATGCCAATAGCCTCGGCGAAGTAGTGATTGCTACCAACAAATCGGTCAAAATTGCCTCTGTCGAAACACCGCTTTCTATCCAAAACCTAAGCGTAGAAGAGATCAAAAGCAATCCGGGGGGCAATTTTGACATTTCTCGAGTCCTCCAAGCCCTCCCAGGCGTGGGTGCAGGCGCGGGCGGCGGCGGTGGCGGGCGCAACGACCTTATTATTCGCGGCGGCGGCCCCAGCGAAAACGTGTTTTATCTCGATGGTGTAGAAATTCCAGTGATCAACCACTTTACCACACAAGGCGCAGCAGGTGGCCCGGTTGGGCAGTTGAATGTGTCATTTATCGAAGATGCAACGCTCTCTACTTCGGCTTTTAATGCGCGTTACGATAATCCGCTCTCCGGTGTGCTACAATTTACCCAACGCGATGGCAATCCGGAGCGCGTTCAGGGTAATTTTAGGGTAAGTGCTAGCGAAACCGCCCTCACCTTAGAAGGGCCATTGGCCAAAAACGGCAAAACAACCTTTCTTGCCTCGGCGCGCCGCTCGTATTTACAGTTTTTATTTCAATTGATTGGTCTGCCCATTCGCCCTGATTATTGGGATTTTCAATACAAAGTAACGCATAAAATTAATGCAAAAACGACCATTACCAGCCTCGGTGTAGGAGCAATTGACAAATTTTATTTTGCAGCACCCAAAGAATCCTCGCCCGAAAATAACTATATTCTAGGTTCTGTGCCCAGTATCAACCAATGGAACTATACCCAAGGATTTGCCCTCAAACGCTTGGTGGAAGATGGTTTTTGGAACCTAACCTTTAGCCGAAATATGCTCGATAATCGGCTCGACCAATTCAACGATAATTTTGATGGAAAACAAAACGACGAAGCCAAGCGCAAACTCCGCATCCAAAGCCAAGAAATCGAAAACAAACTCCGTTTCGATTATAATAAATACGTTGGTGACTGGAAATATGCTCTCGGTGGCGGTATCCAATATGTTAAATACAACAATAATACCTTCAATCGCATATTACCAGAAGTAAAGGACGACAATGGAAATATCATCCAGCCCGGATTAACCCTTAATTTCAACACTGCTATCAATTTCTTAAAATATGGTTTCTTTGGACAAGTAAATCGCACATTTTTGGATCAAAGGCTTGCTCTCTCGGTCGGTGTCCGTACCGATGGCAATACTTTTATGAACAATGGTAATGATATTTGGCGCACATTGAGTCCGCGTGCAAGTATTTCTTATGCATTGGCCGAAAAATGGAAAGCAAGCGCAAGCGTAGGGCGTTATTTCAAATTAGCACCATATACCGTGTTGGGTTTCCGCGATAACGATAATGTTTTGGTCAATAAAGATATTAATTACCTACGAAGCGATCACTATGTGGCAGGACTGGAATATTTGCCGACAAGATCGCTGCGGATCACGGTGGAAGGTTTCCTAAAACGCTATGCCGATTATCCAGTAAGTGCCATAAGTGGGCTGAGTTTGGCCAACCAAGGCAATGGATTTGGGGTATTGGGCAACGAAAAAGTAAGTAGTATTGGCACAGGAGAAGCCACCGGAGTAGAATTATTTGTACAACAAAAACTACTGAAAAATTTCTTCTTTACGGGATCTTATACCCTGTTTTGGTCTAAATTTAGCAATGCCAATGGTCGGGAAATACCTTCTTCTTGGGACAATCGCCACCTGTTTTCTGCTATTTTGGGCTACAAATTCGGGAAAAACTGGGAATTAGGCGTTAAATACCGCTACCAAGGTGGTGTGCCTTATACGCCATTTGACGATGTGGCCAGCCGCCGCGATTATGCCGTAACGGGTACTGGCACACTCGATGCCGACCAAATTAATACGTTGCGTCTTACTGCGTTCAATCAATTGGATTTGAGGATTGATAAAAAATGGAACTACCGCCGCGCTACTTTGGATATTTTCGTGGATATTCAGAATGCGCTTTCCTCCAAATCCCAAGGCGAACCGAACTACACATTTGCCCGCAATGAGGACAATACAGATTGGAAAACCACCGACAACCTGCCGCTCCGCCCCGACGGCGCTAATGCTATTCCAATTATTTTGGATAATTTGAGTGGATCGTTATTGCCAACTATTGGGATAATTGTGGAATTTTAAAGTACTTGGACATCATTAATTGAGATACTAAAGTTTGCACGGTATTGGATTTTGTATATTGTCGGGGCGATACCCCCAGCCCCGACAATTTTGCAGTATCCCCC
>JBEAVK010000008.1:0-6188 GCA_041160955.1 Bacteroidota bacterium | reverse complement strand
GATTTGGTAAAGAGCAGGGCGAAGAGCAGGGAAACGAAAATACGCATTGTGATGTAGATTATAAATGAGATCACAAAGGTAGTAGTGCTGGCGGTTAAATTGTGTTGATAGTAGGGGTTTTCACTATTATCAACACAAATATAATAAACAACCGCCAGCGAACCACCCAAAATTTTATGGTCATCAATCCTCCCGCAAAGCCTCCGCCGGATAAATCCATGCCGCCTGCCTGCTCGGAAAATAAGAGCAACCAATCACCAAAGCATATACCGCCACCACCGACAACAACATCGCCAGACCATACACGCCGCCACTCACATCAAACAAATTCAATAACGGAAATTGCACCGCAAAAAACAATCCTAGTATCAAACCAAATGTAGCAATCATAGCCGTTTCGCCAATAATTTGCTGCATAATAGCCTTCTTTGTAGCGCCCATAGCACGCCGAACCCCAATTTCTCCACGGCGTTGGGAAATGTTTTGGAACAAAACACCAAATAACCCTAAGGCTACATTAAACACCAAAAAACCACAGACAATAAATAAAATCAGAATAGGCACCCATACCGTTTGGTTTTTGGTGCTTTTCATCGCGTCCAAATGCTGGATCTCCACCGACCAATCTTTGCCAATACTCACCAAATCCTTTGACAACCGCGCCTCAAAATCGGCATTCTGTGGCGATTTTAATTTAATCAAAATATGATCTTTATCCCATTTTGGACTGGCAGCCCGAAACATACTGTTTTCCTCCAATTGATAATCACTCTTGTGTTTGAAATTTTCGACCACACCCACCACTCTTTCACCAGATGACTCCATACCCACTTCCTTTTTACTCAATATTTTGCCAACGGCATTTTCATCGCCAAATAGTGCTTCCTTTAATTTTCGGGTAATCACAATCGGGTCATTTTTGCCAATTGTATCCTCCCAACTAAACCACCGACCTTCGGCTAAGGTAATACCCATCACATCAGGATACGACGGCCCAGCCGCAATACCATCGGTTTGTATTTCCGCGCCATTATAAGACAGCGAAGTGCTATGTGTACTGAATGAAAAAGGCACATTGCCGGAAGTAAACGAAAATGAAGCGATTTCAGGATAGGATTTTAGCCGCTGCTGAATCACATCCAGATTAGGCAAGGTATCCGTGTTGTAATTCATAAACGCCACCCATACATCATCAATAACAATACCCGATGGTTTTTGATAGTTTTGATAATTATAAACGGACAATGTGGATACTGCGAACAGTACCAAAAATGCGAAAAAGATTTCGAGCATCATTAAAAAATTACGCTGTTTCTTTTTCCAAATAAGTTGAAATATATGTTTGAGCATGATTTTGTTTTTTTATAAATTTAAATTTCTACTCCCCTCCCTTCAAAGCCTCCGCGACTTGCAATTTCGACATCCGCCAAGCAGGATAAACACCCGACATTAAACCAAAGATAAGACTCACCAAAAACGCCAGCAAAGCCACCATCCAATTGATATGCAAATCGGCGTAAGCGATAAGACCACTATGATTGATAAAATACAAAACGCCTAACGACAAGACCAAAGCCAATACACCGCCCATGACCGTTAATAAGATATTTTCAATGATAAACTGCATCGTCAATGTCTTTTTAGAAGCACCAAAGGCTTTACGAATACCAATTTCAGAAGCGCGTTCCATCATTCGACTAATATTGATATTGACCAAATTGATCGCAGGCAGCAACATAAATAAAAAGGCAAAAAGTATTATCAGTATATAAAACGAGGATCTTCCATTCGTAAATATTTTAGTAAATAAGCCCAGTTGCGTATCCGCATCGGATTTAAAAGTATCATATTCGTCCTCCGTTTTTTCCAATACCACCTTGGATACCACATCAGCATACTCGGCTTGAATAGTAGGAATATCACTGGCTTGTCGCGCCAATATCTGCGCCATAAAACTGCCTATTTCGCCGGGATCTTTTAGGTTACCCTTGGAAGTATTGTACGGCAAATAAATATCCGACGATACCATCATTCGCGTGATCGGGCAGCCCCGCACCACACCAATAACGCGGTAGGTTACATTATCTACTTCCATCGTTTTGCCTACGGCAGACGCGCCTTTCCCAAAACAATTGTCGCGCGTTCCATCGTTGATGACAATACCGTACTCGTTGTTGTCGATTTCTCGTTGGGTATAAGGTTTCCCTTCCAAAAATTCAAAATCCGTCACTTCCCAAAACTCAGCATCGGTGTGTTTGAACCAAAGTTTTAATTTTTTACCACCGATATAGGTATTGATGGTATTGGGTGTGCTGGCAATAGCTACTTTTTCAGGCGTTTTGAGGGTTTTTACATATTTCTGGGCAAATGAAAAACTCATTGGCCCAGAGTTCGTCCAGCCCTTTACGGAATTTCTTTTCTCCGACAGCTGGATATAAATCGTGCGATCACGCCGTGCTTCGGGGTAATTAGGTCCCAAAAGATGGTCTAAAAACGAAGCCAATACAATCAAGACCAGCAACGTAAAACTAATACCAAACAGGCTAATAAACGTATAAAACTTGCGCCGTTTCATCACGGCGATCGTCATTTTTAAATAATTTGAAAACATAACTGGGAGTGATAAAGGATGAAATTATTGCACTTGAGTGCCATCAAACAAGCGCACCAAACGATGGGTTCTTCGAGCCATATTTTCGTCGTGGGTCACCATAATAATCGTTGTGCCATCGTTTTTATTGAGGCTTTCTAGTATTTCCATCACTTCATTGCCCATTACAGAATCGAGGTTGCCCGTAGGCTCATCTGCGAGGATAATACCCGGATTGCCCACTACCGCCCGTGCAATAGCTACCCTTTGCCTTTGTCCGCCGGAGAGTTGCGAGGGATAGTGTTTCATGCGGTTGGAGAGCCCCACTTTTGCCAAAGCCTCCGTGGCCAAACGGCGGCGTTCTGCACCAGTTACATTGCGGTAGAGCAGCGGCAATTCTACATTGTCCAATACCGTCAGGTCGTTGATCAGGTGGTAACTTTGGAAAATAAAGCCTAGTTTTTGGTTGCGGAATTTAGACAGTTTATCGTCCGAAAACCCCTGCACCGTCTCCTCATCAATCCTGATATTGCCACTGGTCGGCAAATCTAATAACCCAATGATATTGAGTAGCGTACTTTTGCCGCAGCCCGAAGGTCCCATAATAGACAGAAATTCGCCCTTGGCCACTTCCAAATTGATATTGCTAAGTGCCACCGTTTCAATGGTCGAAGTGCGATATACCTTTTCGATGTTTTTTAAGTTTATCATAATTTAATTTTTGTATATTTTATTGCTCAATTTTTTTGTTTTGCTCAAAATCGTACAGCGTCAACCAACGTAATTGATAATACGCTGACCAATAATCGCGTAAAACGCCGATAAAATCGCGTTTTCCTTGGTCTTTCTCTGCAAAGGAAATACTTAAATCAGTAACGCTCAAGTTGCCCAGCACATAGCGTTCCTGCGCAATTTGGTACTTCTCAGAGGCAATACTATCGGCCTGCGCCGTAAGACTCAATTGGCCTTTGAGCATCTCAAATAGTGTAACCTGTGTATAAATCTCCTGTTGAAAATTCAATTTATCCTGTTCGAGGGTGTATGCCACCAATTGTCGTTGTTCTTCTGCCGTTTTAATCCGCGATTTTGAACGGCCCCAATCCATGATCGGTACATTAAATTGGATTTGCACCGCTTGGTAATTCTGCGGATTTTGTAGTACTTCCTGCACATTTTTGCCGCTATTGGAATAACCCAAATTGGCCATCAGCGTCGCATTGATCCCATTATCGCCCTTGGCTTTGGCCACACTTTGCGCCGCTTCCAGTTTGCGCCGCTCAAAAGCAACGGCATCAGCACGGTTTTCGTAGGCCTCTTTTAGTAGCAATTCTGCTTGGATAGTAGGCAGGGTTTCAGGCTGCGGCGGCTGCAATTCGATACGTTCTTGTCCTTTTAGCCCCGTGTAACTGCGCAGATTGAGCGTGGATATTTCCAGTTCACGCCGCGCCGTTCCTGCTGCTTTTTGCGCTTTGAGTTGTTCCAATTGGAGTTGGAGTATCTCATTGCGGCTGATGGTGCCAATATCAAATTTTTCTTGTGCAATACGCAAAATACGATCTGTATTGGTCAAGTTAGTTTGTGCTATTTTAACATTCACCTGCGCCAGCAACATCTCAAAATACAAGTCACTGGCCGTTAAAGCGATCAGTTCCAACGCTTCCACGTACTCCTGCTGACTTTCTTTGTACTTCAGCGGTGCTATTTTGGCCTCCCATTTTAAAGGATTGAAGCGGAATAATGGCTGCGAAAGCCCTACCGCCACCGGTGTTCCGTTGTATAAGGTATTGTTTCGGGCAAAATCGTCAAAGCGTTGCAACTGCGCAGTAGCGTAAATCGTACCACCTGTTTTGCGGATATTTTGCTCCAAAAAAAGGTTCAACGACGAATTATTATTCCGCACTGGCAGAAACTCAATCGTGCCATTGGGTTGCAAAACCTGCTGAAAAGAGCGGTTAAACGAAGGTAAATTGCCACTCAACACCAATTGAGGCTTGTAATTGGACAAAAACGTACGATACTCCCAATATTTGGTAGCCTTGGTCGTAGTGGCTTGTCGGGCTGCAATCGACTGCTCTTTAGCCATGTCCACCACCTGCGGCAGGGTAAGCCGCAACGTATCCTGCGCAGGCAGCGAAATGGTAAAAAGGAGGAGGTAAATAATATGTTTCATAGCTTATTTTAAGTCGATTACGGTTGCGTTTTTATACTTGCTCAAATCTGAAACCACCACCGTTTCGCCATCGGAAATACCTTCCAAAATTTCAACAAAATCAAAATTGCGCAACCCGATTTTTACCGTACGCCGTTCGAGTTTTCCATCGGAACGCAGCACAAATACATCTTGCGTTGCTGCTCCTTTAAAGGCTGTACCATTGGCCACCCGCACCGTTTTGGGGCGACTATCGGTCACCAAATACACTTCCACTTTCATATTTGGCCGAAAACCTGCGATATTTTTTTCATCAAAAACCACATCAAACGTGATGATATTATTCGTGACTGATGGATAAATATTGATCAAACTACCACGGATATCCTCGTTGCCCACCCGCACAATAACAGGCATCCCGACGCGCATTTGCGCCACATAATTGTCCGAAATAGACCCCAGCACCTTAAAACTACCCAAATCGGCCAGTCGTGCCAGCGTTTCGCCTTCATTGATTTTGGAACCAATATTTTTATGGACATACGTGAGTACGCCCGATCGGGTGGCCACAATATCCGCTTGCTGGAGTTTGCGTCCAAAAGCCGCCAGATCTTTTTCCTGGATGGCCGTCGAAATTTCCGATTCTCGGATACTGCTTTGCATAATGGCTTGGCGTGTTTTCAAGTCATTTTCCAATTGTTTTTTCTCCAATTGCGCAATTTTCAAATCGTTTTCTACCCGATCCACCGCTTCTCGTGTACCACCACCAGCGCGGAACAAGCGTTTGGTATTTTCAAGATCGGCTTTTAAGGCATTGATTCGGAATAGTTTGATCGAATCGCTGATTTTGAGGTCGTAAAAACTCTTGTCCAGTTCCAGTTTTAGTTTAACGATACTATTTTGTTTGAGCGCCAATTGGTCTTTTTGTTTTTCAAAATCGCGCTGCGGTTCGGTTTTGTCCAAATCCAGGATTTTAGTACCCATTTCCACCGCTGCTCCTTCGTTGAGATAGACTTTTTCCAGCACAGCGGTGATCGGGCTGGCCAGCAGTTGTTCATACTCTGGCCGCACTTCGCCCGAGGCTGTGAGGGTATTTTCCACCGCACCTATTTCCGCCACCGCAGTCCGAATATCGGCGCGGTGGACGCTCGTGAAAAAGGCATTTCGCATGGTCCAAATACCCAATACCACAACCGCTATGGCGAAGGCGACATAGAGCCACATCCTATTCTTCTTTTTTTGCACTACTTTATTGGGGAGTTCCCTATCCATTTTTTATACTATTTTTTGCGTTATTTTCCTATATAGATTCAAGTAATGTGCCAACTCACAAATTATTGATAATCAATTATTTGCGTCATTTTTGTAAAAATAAAAGTGGTCGGTATCGGACACTTTGTTCGGTGTTTTGGATGGTGGTGTGCGGAAATTGATAAAGGTTGGAAATTG
>JBEAVK010000435.1:0-64628 GCA_041160955.1 Bacteroidota bacterium | reverse complement strand
CTATATTTACTATCTCCATTTCGTCTCCTTTTAGTTGATTTATTATTCTATACCCTTCAAAATCAACATTCTGGAATTGACCATATTCACGCCTTTCTTGTTGATGATAAATCTTGTCTAGTTTTAATGTACTCTTCAATTTTGCTTCTATCTTTTCGCCTAACTCCAACTCTGATTTGAGGTTGTCATCCAATCTGGTTGGTTTATACGAATAAACTTCTATGCTTAATTTAAAATCTTGGCTGTTTGTTATAAATTTATATTTTTGATTATCAAAACTAAAATCCTTAAACCCTTTTTTTACTTCTGACAAATTAAGGTTATTTTTATCAAAATTATGCGTTTCTAAATACTCGAAAAAATTCGGCAAAAATTCTCTAATTTTAGTATTTATATTTCCTTCTTTTACTCTTTTGTGAAATAAATTTTTCGCCAATTCCTCACCGACAGTAGAAATTAAATCTACGCTCATTAAGGACAAGGTACCAAATTGCCCTTGTGTTCTTGTCCAATTAAAACCAAATTCTTTTTGGATTGCTTGAAACTTATTCTTAAAATCTTCCCAATCAAAGCCAATTTCAAAGCCATCTATTAATGACTCCAACAATTTCTTATCAGTTACCTTCTCGTACTCGACTTTAGTCAGTTTGCAGTCAGATTTTGCAGTGTCAATTTTTTTTAAAGATTTGCAAAATTCTTCGATCAGTTCACTAACCTGTTTATCTGAATGTTTAGATTTCATATTTCATATTTTATATTTTATATTTTATTGCCACCATCTAAGGTTTGCCGTCACTCCCTCCCAATACCCCTCTATTGCGTGAAAACCCGCTTTGTCACTACAATTTACTTTGTCGCAAACACAACAAACCAACCCGTTCGAACATGTAAAACGCGCAATAAATGTTAATGAAATATAAATGGGAGAAACGTATAAAGTGGTCATTGTAATTTGGGAATAATGGGTAACCCATTTAAGTCTGCTGCAAAGATATAGGAATATGTTTCATATATGCAAGTGCATTACCAAATTAATTTTTTTATGTCATTTTATGGCGGTTTAGGCTATATATAGTAGTACACGCCGCAAATAGATCTTGAATACCCCTCTGATCTCTGACTTTTTAGGTAAAGTGGTAGCACTGCACCGCAACTGTTGGATCAAATATAAGTGCTTTTCCTTTTTTACAGCATAAAGGTGTACCGTAAAAATTTGATAAACAACGCGTTACAAACGTAGCCGTTTCTAACGGTTACGTAACGGTTAAGTAACGGTTACAAACGGCTACGTTTGCAGCATGGAACAACCGTGCCTACAATTTTTAAGGCTCCTAAACCCCCACACTAAGACAAATTCTGCAATTCCACCAATCGTCTATAAACCCCAGCACCTTCCATAAGTCCTTCGTGGGTGCCACGTTCTACTATTTTACCTTCATCCATTACGATAATTTCATCGGCATGTTGAATCGTGGACAAGCGATGCGCAATCACCAAGGCCGTTCGGTTGACCAATAAGCGATCCAAAGCCGATTGCACCAATTGCTCCGATTCGCTGTCTAATGCCGAAGTGGCTTCGTCTAAGATCAAAATTGGGGGATTTTTGAGTAATGCCCGTGCAATGGTCAATCGTTGTCGCTGTCCGCCCGATAATTTGGAGCCACGGTCGCCAATATTGCTATCGTAGCCCGTTGGCATAGCCGTAATAAAATCGTGGGCATTGGCTGCTTTAGCGGCAGCAATCACTTCCTCTTCGGTGGCGTTTTCGGCACCAAATATGATATTGCTCCGTACAGAATCGTTGAACAGGATCGCCTCTTGGCTCACAATCCCCATTAAAGCACGTAGATCACGTGTATTTACCTCACGAATATCTTTACCATCCACCCGAATTGCACCCGAATTAATATCGTGAAAACGCGGTAACAAATCCGCAATGGTACTTTTCCCAGAGCCAGAAGCCCCGACCAAGGCCACAATTTTTCCTTGTGGAATTTTAAAACTAATACTGCGTAAGGTGTCCTGTTCTGTATTGTCGTATCGGAAGCGGACATTGTCAAATTCAATACAGGTATTAAAATCTGCTAGCGGTATGGGTGTTTCGGGTTCTTGAATCAGGATAGGCGCATCCAATAAGTGCTGCACCCTTTCCAGTGCCCCCATGCCTTTACGGATACTATAAAATGCGCCCGATAAGGATTTGGCGGGTTCAATTACATTATAAAAAGCATAAAGAAAAGTAATAAAAGTGGCTGCCGATAATGTACCCGCAAATACCTGACGGGATCCAAACCACAATAGGATAGATACCACACTGATCCCCAGAAATTCGGATAAGGGAGAGGCTAGGTCTTTTTTTCGACTAATTTGGTTCATTGCCCGCATGTAGTGGTGGCTTTCCCGTTCAAAACGTTCATTCTGCCAATGCTCCGCGTTAAATCCTTTTAGAATACGCAAACCACCCAATGTTTCATCAATCATCGCACCAATACCGCCAAGGCTCCGCTGTGCCTCCGCCGATTGCCGACGCAATGATTGTCCAATGCCACCTATAATAAGACCAGAAAACACCATTAAAATGACTACAAATAGGAGTAATTGAGGGGAAACCGCAATCATAAATGCCAAACTGCCCATAATCACGATAGGCTCCCGCGCAATAGATTCCACCACGCCAACTATACTCCATTCTATTTCTTGCACATCGGAAGTCATGCGACTCATCAGATCGCCCTTACGGGTATCGCTGAAATAAGAAAGTGGCAAATCAAGTACTTTTTGCATCATTTTACCACGCAAATCCTTTACAATGCCATTGCGGACACCTGCAAGAAAATACATCGACAAGTACCTAAACAGGTTTTTTCCTAAAAAAGTAAGCACTAAAAAAATACACACGATGAGGAGCGCGCGCTCCTGACCGTGTGTATTAATCAAATCAGAAAAAAAATGGTTGAGTTTGCCTTCCATGCCCAAAAAAGCATTTGCTTTGTTGCCGGAAGCACTACCATTATTACTATTGAACAGAATTTGCAAAAAAGGTTGTAATACTGGGATACTGACTACCATAAAAACAGACATTAATATGTTGCAGAGCAATACCAGCAACAATAGTCGTTTATAAGGCAGGTAGTAGCGCAGTAATTTACGCATTTTTGAAATCCCAGGTATTCAGGAATCCAGTATGGAAATTACCTTTCCTGAAATCTTCATTACGCATCAATTTCTGATGGAAAGGCACCGTTGTTTTGATACCTTCAATCACAAATTCATCCAATGCACGTTCCATTTTTAGGATAGTTTCCTCGCGGGTACGCGCACGTGTGATCAGTTTGGCGATCATTGAGTCGTAGTATGGTGGAATGGTATAACCTGCATAAACGTGGGTGTCCACCCGTACACCGTGTCCTTTTGGAGAGTGGAACGAGGTAATACGACCTGGGCTTGGGCGAAAATCATTGTAAGGATCTTCTGCATTGATACGACATTCCATGGCAAATAGTTCGGGAATATAGTTTTTGCCAGAAATTGGAATACCTGCTGCAATCTTGATTTGTTCCTTAATCAGGTCAAAATCAATCACTTCTTCCGTTACCGTATGCTCTACTTGAATCCGCGTATTCATTTCCATAAAATAGAAATTCCGGTGTTTGTCCACCAAAAACTCTACGGTGCCTACGCCTTCATAATTGATGGCTTCGCAGGCTTTAACGGCTGCGATGCCCATTTTTTCCCGTAATTCGGGGGTCATAAATGGCGATGGAGATTCTTCTACTAATTTTTGGTGGCGGCGCTGAATAGAGCAATCGCGCTCCGACATGTGGCAAGCCTTACCGAATTGGTCACCAGCCACCTGTATTTCGATATGGCGTGGTTCTTCGATATACTTCTCCATATAAATGCCGTCATTAGAAAAAGAAGCCTTTGCTTCACGGCGGGCATTATCCCATTGACTTTCAAATTCACTTTCTTTCCAAACGATACGCATACCTTTGCCGCCACCACCAGCCGTTGCTTTCAGGATAACAGGGTAGCCAATTTCAGCGGCCAAACCTTTACCTGTTTTTACATCCGTTAGCAGTCCTTCGGTACCGGGAATACAAGGTACTTTTGCGCGTAGCATGGTCTCTTTTGCGGTAATTTTATCACCCATGGAGCGGATTTGATCCGGTGTTGGGCCGATAAATTTAATACCATAGTCTTTGCATATTTCCGCAAAACCAGCATTTTCGGCCAAAAAACCATAGCCAGGGTGAATCGCATCGGCATTAGTAATTTCTACTGCTGCCATGATACGAGGAATATTAAGGTAACTTTCGGAGGATGCTGGAGGCCCAATACAAACGGCTTCATCAGCAAAGCGAACATGCAGGCTTTCCGCATCAGCGGTAGAATAAATGGCCACTGTTTTAATGCCCATCTCCTTGCATGTCCGTATAATACGCAGGGCAATTTCCCCGCGATTGGCAATGAGTATTTTTTTAAACATAGATTTGCTTAAATTTCCACTAAGAACAATGGCTGGTCGTATTCGACCGGTGTGGCATCTTCAACGAGTACTTTTACGATACGTCCTTTTATATCGCTTTCGATTTCGTTGAACAATTTCATGGCCTCGATAATGCAAACAGTTGCGCCTGCTTCCACATCGTCCCCGATTTTTACAAATGAAGGCTTTTCAGGGCCTGCCGAGCGGTAAAAAGTACCTACCATGGGCGATTTAATGACACGCTGGTTACTTGCTGGCGCATCTGGTGCAGCAGGAGGTGCAGCGGCTAGTGCCGGTGGTGGTGCAACTGCTGGTGCCGCTACCGGAGCCGCAACAGGCATAGGTGTCGGTTGTGAGTGTACTACGACAGGTGCAACTGAGCCATTGTGCTCACTGCCTTGACGAATAACTAACTTGAAATCACCTTGTTTATAGACAAATTCGGTGATTTTTTGCTTGCTGACCAAGCGAATTAATTCTTGTATCTGATTGAAGTCCATACCCTTCTTAAAGTTGATTAAAGCGATTGGATGAAATATTGAGTGGTAAAGGAAAGAAGTTTTTTTTAATTAATTTTGGGAAATTTTATAACACTATAAAAACACCTATAAAAAACAATGAGCCACTACGATAATACGGAGTGGCTCATTTATCCTTAAGACGATAATTTATTATTTCTTTACGCGCTCTAAATAAGCACCAGTTGCAGTATCAATTTTAATCAAATCGCCTTCTTCACAGAATAATGGCACACGAACTTCTGATCCGCCTTCAACAGTAGCCGCCTTTAATGTATTGGTAGCAGTATCGCCACGTACCCCTGGTTCGGTATAAGTGATGAGCAAATTTACAGTGGAGGGCATTTCGGCAGTAAGTGGTATTTCTTTTTCTGCATGAAACAATACATCAACGGTATCGCCCTCTTTGAGGAACTTACCATTTTCGATCATTGCAGTAGCAACTGTAAACTGATCATAAGTCTCTTGGTTCATCAGTACATATCCACCATCTTCCTCGTAAAGGAATTGGAATTTTTGGCGTTCTACACGTACTTCATTGATATTATGCCCACTTTGGAAAGTGTGCTCAAGTACTTTACCCGAAGTTGTACTTTTTAATTTTGTCCAAACTTTACCACTGCCGCGGCCAACCTGAAACTTTTGAAAATCAATGATCTTCATAATGTCGTTGTTCAGTTCGATGCAAAGGCCGTTGCGAATATCTGCGGTCGTAGCCATGTTGTATTTTTATCTTCTTTAAATGAAAAATGAGTACTTTCTCGAAATGATGTTCTAAAAAGCGGCGCAAAGATAGCACTATTTTCCTTTAACAAATATGGTATGCATAAATTTACTAAAAAATCTTTCACATTACTGGATTGTTACGACCTTTGCACCATGTTTTCAACTACACAAAAAATAGGTATTCTTGGCGGTGGGCAATTGGGCAAAATGCTTTGCTTGGCCGCAGCACCGCTCGATTTTAAAACGTATATCCTCGAAAGTGACCCAGGATGCCCTGCCGCGGCTTATGCTAATGGGACTACCATTGGCGATTTTAAAAACTACGACGATGTATTGGCTTTTGGTCAAGATAAAGACGTGATCACGATTGAAATTGAGCACGTTAACACAGCAGCATTGAAAGCATTAGAGGTGATGGGCAAAATTGTTCATCCGTCTCCTGCTGCACTCGAAATTATTAAAGATAAAGGCTTGCAAAAGCAGTTTTACGCTCAAAATGGTATTCCTACCATGCCTTTTGAATTGTTTGAACACGAGTCAGATGTGCTAAAAGCGGTAGAAAGTGGCCACCTTGCGTTACCTTTTGTCCAAAAAACAAGAACTGCGGGCTATGATGGTAAAGGTGTAGCCGTTATTCGTAATGAAACAGATTTAAGCACCAAATTGCTCCCTGGGGCCTGTGTCATAGAGGAATTGGCCGATATGGACTTGGAAATTGCGGTGATTGCCGTCCGTAATGCCAAGGATGAAGTGGCCGTTTTCCCAGCCGTCGAAATGGACTTTCATCCAGAGGCTAATCTGGTAGAAATGTTAATTTGTCCAGCGCGTATATCGGCCTTGGTAGCAGCGCAGGCCGAAGCATTGGCCGAGCAGGTGATTCGCACTTTTGATATTTGCGGTTTGTTGGCGGTCGAAATGTTTTTAAACAAAAATGGCGATCTAGTGGTGAATGAAGTGGCACCTCGTCCCCATAACAGCGGCCACCATACCATAGATAGTGCGGTAACCAACCAGTTTCAACAACATTTGCGCGCTATTTGTAACCTGCCACTCGGCGATACGGCACAAGTTCGCCCCGCAGTAATGCTCAATGTGCTCGGCGAACCTGGCCATAAAGGTGCTGTGCAATACGAGGGAGCGGCAGAATGTCTGGCTATACCGGGTGTTTATTTGCATCTTTACGGTAAAGCAATGACCGCTCCATACCGGAAAATGGGTCATGTCACGATAGTGGATGATACCATCGAAAAGGCCATTGAAAAAGGAAAAATGGTAAAAGGGCTTTTGAAAGTTACGGCGATTACTTAAGCACACCGTAACTATATGCCAAACCAATAGCCACACTATTAAAATTGTCACCAGATTTAATCTTTTCCGAGCCAAATAAACGATGGAATATCTGTTGTAATGGCCGGATATAAGAAGTGCCGCCGGTCAAAAATACGGTCTGTATATCGCTGAGTTGAATATGCTGCTGCGCCAAAAACGTCAATAAATAGTGCTCTATTTTTTGTAGGTTTTTGTCAATGATCTGCTGTTCAAAGTCGGTTATAGTGATAGTTTCATTTAAATCAATACCGCCTTCTTCAAATTGTATCTCGGTGCTATCATGGTCGGTCAAATACATTTTAGCGCGTTCAATTTCTTTAAATAACAAGTAGCCAAGGTTGTTTTCGATCAAAATTTGTAAATTTTTGACTTTTTCATTGCGCCCTGAAAATATGTAAGATCGTTTAATGGATGCCTTGTAGCGGTTATTGTCTAGGAAATTCATCTTTTCCCAAGAGCAAATATTATGGAAATAAGATAATGGTAGATCGAGCCAACGCCCGGCCTCAAATTCCTCTTGTACACCACGGCCAAAATGAGGCGTTCCTCGGTGCCACATCATATCCGATTCAAAACTATCACCCCCAATATAAATACCACCTTTGGCGATCATATCTGCCCGCCGATCTGCTTTTTTTGTAGCACTTGGATCGAGGTGCATCAATGAAAAATCTGAAGTGCCGCCCCCGAAATCCCCAACCAATACCAAGGTGCGTTCCTTAATATTTCGCTCATAAGTGAATGCCGCACCGATAGGTTCCATTTGAAAGTAAAACGTTTCAAAACCTGCAATTCTTGCGGCTTTGGACAAGCGTTCTTGCGCCAATTGATCCTTTTCAGGGTTTTCGTCAAATACGACAGGTCGGCCAATAACGGCTGTAGTGATCGTTTGACCCAAAAAAGTATCTGCTTGTTTTTTTAGATGACTGATAATAATCGCCACTAAATCTTCCGCTTTAAAACTCCGCCCCCCAATTTTGGTATCAACAAAACTCTTATTGGGCAATACTTTTTTGATGGATTTCATAAACCTACCCTGCATCCGACTGTCCACATAACGCTGCACGGCCTCTTGCCCTACTACATATTGCACCAATGAACTGAACCGTTGGTCATCGGGAAAAAACAACAGTGAAGGCGTACTAAATAATTGAATTACTTCATTGGTATGGGTATCCAAAATGGCCAGCGTGGAGTTGGTAGTGCCAAAATCAATACCATAAATATATGGAGGCATGGGTTATAAAAGGTGTATAGTGCGTGAAAGGGTGTTTTAACAACGTAGTTTTGAAAAAAGTTCCAATAAATCTCATTCCTTTGGTCGTACCAAAAAAAATGCAGACCTTTGCGGCATCATTGGGGTGGATTACTTTTTAGATTTTTTCAAAAAAAGTATTCCTGAGATTACACCCATCGAACCTGTCCGGGTAATGCCAGAAAGGGAATGACGATGAGTAGTGGCCATCACTACACTATTGAAGCCCCTTCAATAGTGGATGTTTCACTTTTTTATTTAATGATTTAATGACCAGTTTTTTAACAACAGGCTCACTTTCCAAGATTGGAAAAACAAAACACCATCACTTTTTTCTACACTTTATCCTCTTATTTTTTACTGCCTCTATTTTTGCTCAGCAAGACAGTGCTACGCTTCAAGCGGTTGTCATTCAGGCTACCCGTACCAGCAGTAGTAGCCCTGTACCGCACACCAATATTAAAGCCGCCGCTATTGCTCAGCAGCAACAGGCACAAGACATTCCGTTCCTGCTCAGCGGTGTCCCGTCTTTAGTAGAAACCTCCGATGCGGGGGCTGGAGTGGGTTACACGGGCTTGCGCATACGCGGCAGCGACCCCACTAGGGTCAATGTTACTTTAAACGGTGTTCCATTCAATGATGCCGAAAGTCAAGGCGTTTTTTGGGTTAATATGCCCGATTTGGCCAGTTCCGCAGCAGAAATACAGGTACAGCGTGGGGTTGGTACGAGTACTAATGGAGCGGGTGCATTTGGCGCATCTGTTAATATTGACTTGTCCAAAGTATCCCAAAATCCTTTTACTCAGATTACCAACACCCTTGGATCTTTCGGTGTGCGCAAACACGCCTTACAAATGGGAACTGGCGCAATGGCAGGTGGCAAAATCAGTTTTTCAGGTAGGTTGTCCACGATACATTCTGACGGCTATATTGATCGGGCAACAGCCAATTTACGGGCATTACACCTCACTGGAACTTATATGGATGACCGCCAATCGCTGCAAATGCATTTTCTAGGAGGGCGCGAAATAACATATCAAGCTTGGTATGGCCTACCTGCTCAATACTACGATGGTGGTACCAATACCACTTATAATGTAGCAGGTACGGAGCGCTCCGATCAGCCGCACCCCAATGAAGTGGACAATTACAACCAACAACATTATCTTTTACATTACAAACGCAATATTTCGTCTCGTTTACTGGTGCAATTGAATGGCCACTATACCCGAGGATTTGGATATTTCGAGCAATATAAGGCCAACCAAGCCTTTAACGACTATAATTTGAACAATATTCCCTTAGGAGATACGACCATAACTGCTACTGATCTGATCCGCCGCAGGTGGTTGGATAATCATTTTTATGGCACGACATGGGCAATTAAATACGCCAATGGAAAGACACATTTCACCTTTGGTGGTGCTGCCAGCCAGTATAGGGGCAAGCATTTTGGTGAAGTAGTATGGGCAACTTATAACCCTGTTGCCCAAGGCCATCGTTATTACGAAAATGATGCCGTTAAAAATGATGCAAATGCCTATTTTCAAGTAGAAACTAAGCATTCAAGCCATTTTTCGTCCTTTTTTGACCTACAATTGCGCCATGTGAACTACGATTTTTTAGGGTTCGATAATGAATTGAGGAATGTAGATCAAAGTGCTAATTTGCTGTTTTTTAATCCAAAAGCAGGATTAAATTACCGTTTTAATGCGCGTTCAGAGGCCTATATTTTTACGGGTATTGGACACCGCGAACCGAACCGCGACGATTTTACGCAATCTACCCCCAATAGCCGCCCTAAAGCAGAACAATTGTATAATGTAGAAACGGGTATCAAAACTAGGCAAACCAATTGGTCGCTATCGGCCAATCTATTTGGCATGTATTACCGCAATCAATTGGTACTTAGTGGCCGTATTAACGACGTGGGTGCTTATGCGCGCACCAATGTGCCTACGAGTTACCGTACTGGTTTGGAATTAGAAGTAACTGCGCAACCCATTTCAAGGCTACATTTTAGTGGAAATATGGGATTAAGTGCGAATAAAGCCATCAATTTTGTGGAATACCGCGATAATTGGTCCACTGGCGAACAAGAGCCAATTACCTATCCTAAGTCGGATTTGGCCTTTTCTCCCAATCTGATTGCTCGCGCAGAAGCCAATTACGATATTATACCTGCCAATAAAAAACATGCTTTGGGGATAACATTATCAGGAAAACACGTGGGGCGGCAATTTTTGGACAATACCTCTAATACGAATACCCAATTACCCGCGTTTCGTTTTATGGATGCGCGGTTGAATTACAATTTATCGCTTCGTCAGCAACAAAAAATCCGATTCATCTTGGCGGTAAATAATGTATTGAATGCCAAATATGCTTCTAATGGATGGGTATATCGGTTCACTTCACCAGATTATGATCCACGTAGCGACGATTTCTATACACGACAAGAGAGCAGTGGTGGTATTTATCATCAAGCGGGGTATTTTCCACAGGCTGGAACGAATTGGATGATGACCGTTGTCGTAGAATTTTGATACAACTATAAAAACTTAGCCCAACTAGGTGTGGGCTAAGTTTTTACATAAAACTAAATAAATCTCGCCTACATTTCCCAAAAACAAGTTATCTTTGCGCCCGCTAAGGTCCCGTAGTTCAACGGATAGAATAGAGGTTTCCGAAGCCTCTGATAGTGGTTCGATCCCACTCGGGACCACAAAACCCCTGCAAGTTGTTGTTAATCAACATTTTGTAGGGGTTTTTTAATAAAACAATATTGCACTTTACTAGTGCGTTTTATCAGATATGAAAAGATACCATTTACTCGTTTTATTTGTGCTCTGCACACTTACCCTTTCTGTTACACCATCTTGTAAAGCCAAATATGGTTGTCCTTCCAATGAGCAGGTACAGCCAAAGGTAAACAAACGCGGCGAATTAAAAACGAAACGCAGTAAAACAAAGGGCGATTTGTTTGATAAAAAAATGAGGAAACGGATGGGGCATTAAGTACTTGGACATAATTAATTGTGTCCAAGTACTTAAATCAATTTTCAGTGGTCTTTCTAATTTATTTTGACGGGTTGGGTTGAAAGACCACTTAGTCCTCAGAAGGTGGTAATGTATTTTTTTTAGGGAAATTGAACAAATAGGACGTGAGTAAAGGGATAAAGAAAATACCCGCTGTCAATGCAGACAACGCCATATCGGCATTCTTACCTTCCAATAAATGGGTTAACGGCGCATCGGGGTAAAAATGACTAAATATAGATGAAGTTAGTTTTAATCCTAAAATGCCAATCACAATAAATGCAAGCGACTCCATAAAAGGAAACCTTTCAAGTAATTTTACAAATGATTGTGCCACAAATCGCATGGCCAAAATACCAATAAATACACCAATACAAATGATATAGATATTTTCGGTAAAGGCAACTACTGCAAATATATTATCCAAAGAAAACGCCAAATCCATGATTTCTACGGCAACGATAGTGGACCAAAATTTACCAAGTTTACCCACAGTTATTTTGTAAAACCAAGTTTCTTCTTTATTTAAGGTATCATCTTTTTTTGATTTAGTGGATTTTGATTTGAAGTAATCATAAGCCAGGTAAAGTAAATATAGACCTCCAAGTGGCTTTAGCCACCATATCTTTATTAAATATGTAGCAAATAGCAAACATATCCCCCTGAAAAAATAAGCACCAAAAAGACCGTATTTAAGTGCTTTATCTCGCTGCTCCTTAGGCAAATCCATCACCATTGTGGCCAAAACAGCGGCATTATCGATAGAAAGTAAACTTTCAATAATAATAAGATTCAAAATAATAATTCCGGCAGCCTGTAGGTCATTCCCTAATATCTGGTGCAAAAAATCCATATCGTTCTAGTGTGTAACTCTTTAGTGTAAATCTTTTGTGTGATGTGAAACCTGATTTAACAGGAAATGTTCGCAAACGTAGGTAATAAAAATGGGTTTATACTTTTTATCCTACATAATTGCGCAATAAATGGACAAAGGAATCAAATTCATATCCTTCCCCTATGGCCCTGAAGTTCCAATGGCCTTCGTTGCGGTAAACTTCCGCAAATAGCATTGTTCGTTTATTATGGTAGGCACTTCCAGACAAATGATAACGTACCATTTCTTTACCATTAGCATCAGTTGCATGGATAAAGGCATTGTTCACGGTTCCAAAATGCTGCCCTTTTTTTATTCCTTCAAAAATAGTAACCACAAAAACCAATCGGTCAATTTCCTTATCCATTTCACTCAATCGAGCAATAATTTGCTCGTCATCGCCATCACCTGCTCCTGAGCGGTTATCGCCATTTAGCCGAATACTGCCTGAAACATGGCGCATGTTATTGAAAAAAATTACATCGCCGCCAATGAGTTTATCATTCCCTAGTGTTCCCACTTTCCCGTTAGGATTTAATAAAAAACAGGTTACATCTAAATCAAAATCGTCTTTTTTTTGCGAAAACAACCTGCCTATTAGACCTTGATTTTGTCTTTTTATGTCCCATCCAAGGCCAATTACGACATTAGAGAGGTCAAATTCTCCCGTATCAAGATCAACCGTTTGGCCTTTATCTATGTTTTTTCCCATCTAAAATGTACTTAAAAACGCAAAGGTATTTCAGATTGTTTAGTACACCAACTTATTGCGTAACAATTCGGCAACTAGAATACCAGTCGCTACGCCTGCATTAAGGGATTCCGCACCATTTTTGGTGCCACTTGGTATGGTTATTTTATGGGTAAGCAAGTTTTCGGTTTCCGAACGAATACCCTTTCCCTCATTGCCTATAACCAATATGCCGTTACCAGATAGTGCAGCAGAGAACAAGTTTTGGCCGTTCATTACCGCTCCAATCACCGAGGTGTCGGGGTGGTTTTTGATTAGGGTTGACAACATAATACCCTCCATAATACCTACTCGGAAACAAGCACCCATGCCAGATTGTACTACTTTTGGGCTAAATGCATCTACGGTATCTTCGGAGCAACACACGGTTTTTATACCAAACCAATCCGCAATCCGTAGTATGGTTCCCATATTTCCAGGATCTTGAATACCATCCAGATAAAGTGTCAGCAGATTGGGATCGATGCTGTTTAATACCTCCTCTTTGGGTATTTCTGCAATGGCCAATACTTGATTCGGCGTAGTAAGTGTACCTATTTTCTTTAGTTCAACTTCGGTAATCGTATTAAATTTATCGTAAAATGGCTGTATGAGCGCCGCATTTTGGTCAGCCCAGCGTTCAGTACCGTAAATACTCACAACGGCAATCCTTTGCTGTGTCAATAACTCTTTTACCATTTTTTCACCTTCCACTAAGAAATTTCGGTACTTTTGCCGAAATTTTTTAAGGTGTAAACTGGTAATATACTTTTGCTGGTTGATACTAATCATAAAACTTGGATGTACTCAAAATGAGTTTTTGCAATATAAATCGGTTTTTTCTAGGTTGGGTAATGGCTGCTACCTTGCTATTAAGTTGCAATGTTACGAAGCATTTGGATACCGACAAAGGAGAACGGATTTTAACCAAAAATACTTTAGAAATAAAATCAGCAACGCACTTGCCATTAAGTAAAAAACGGTCAATACGCTATGAAACCGAAAATTTATTTAAGCAAAAACCCAATCGAAGTTTCTTAAAATCATACCTACGTTTGGCGGCTTATTACAAATACAAAGACCGGAGTAAACGATTTGCCAATTTTGTAAATAAAAAAATAGCCGAACCGCCAAGTATCATCAAAGAAGACCTTTGCCAGTTGAGTGCCATTTATTTTCAAAATTTTATGCGCAAAAGGGGCTATTTTGATGCTACTTGTTCTTACGAATTGAAAATGAAAGGCACAGACAAGGTTGAGGCCGTTTACACACTTGATTTAGGGCAGTTATATACTATATCGGCAGTGGAATTGATCAGTAAAGATTCCAGTATCCTGTCCATTTTACAAAAAAACAACGCAGAATCCAATATTAAAGTAGGTGCTCCTTTAGATGGTAGATTATTTGATGCCGAAAAGGCTCGGATTACTAAAATATTACGCAATGAAGGTTATGCGCAATTTGTCCCAAACTATATAGAATTTACAGGTGATAGCACTACGACAAAAGTGAGTGTAGGGTTAGAAGTATTACCTTTTAATAGCGAGAAAAATGATCATCCAATTTTTAAAATTGGGAATGTATCCGTCTTTTCTAGCCTTGTACCTGATGTTACTACCATTCGAAATGATGCTTTATTAAATGATATAAAATATTTCTCGAATGAGCCAAAGTTTATGATAAAACCGAAGCATTTAGATCGGGTTATTAAAACTCGTCCGGGGGTACTATTTCGTCAAACAGAGTTTGAGCAGTCCTACAAAAACATGAGTAACCTCGGTGCTTTTCGTTTTGTTTCTATTCGCCCAACACCCGATTCGCTGCGCAGCGATACCATGAACGTGGATATCTACTTTGCTCCAGCCAAGCGTTCGTCCATCGGTGCCAATGCTGATTTTCGTTATATTAGCTCTCCCGGTTTGATTGGTGTAACCAGTAGTGTATTCCACAAACACCGCAATTTATTTCGAGGTGCCGAATTGCTACAAACGAACCTGACGGGTAATATTGAGTTCAATACCGAGGTACAAAGGCAGCAGCCGATCTTTCTATGGGAAGCAAAATTGCAAAATGATTTGCTTATTCCTCGTTTTTTGGACTATGTATATATATGGAAAGGACTGAATAAATTGCGTTTTGGCAAAAAAAAGATTGTTTCCGATCATTTGTATCAATTAATGCAAGAAAGTGCAAAAGCGCATATTGGTCTAAATACCAATTTTGTAAGTCAAAATAACTTTTTTACCTCAGGCCAAATTGATGCAAGTTTTGGCTACAACTTAAATCCTGGGGGACAAAAATCATATTCATTTACGCATTTGGGGTTGGATTGGTTACAATATTTGACCTTTTTTGAGCAGTTTGATACCTTAAAGGCGCGGTCTCCGCTATTTGCCAAAAGAACGGCAAACCAGTTGTTTACGGGTTTTTTATTGCGTTCCTTTTCGTATAAATATTTTTCTAAGACCAATTTGGCAGGAGAAAAGTATGTTTTTCGGTTCAATTCCGAAGTATCGGGGCTCGAAGTTGAACTGTTAAATCGGGTATTTAAGCCCAATGAAACTTGGAAGTTAAGTAAAAACCTCGACTTTGCCAAGTATTTTCGTTTTGAGTTGGGGGGGAGTTACTCCCGCAGTTTTAGCAATCATATTTTGATAGGGGGCGTAATCAATACCGGTATTATTGTGCCTTTTGGCAAGACACAAAAGACCAATCCATTTGTAAAGCAATTTTCTATTGGAGGTCCTTCTAGTATTAGGGCCTGGCCTTTGAGGCAATTAGGGCCCGGGACTTATTATGATGAAGATATTAATAAAATAACCCCATATTTTCAAGCATCCGACGTTAAAATTGAGTTTAATACTGAAATCAGGTTTCCCCTTTTTTGGTATTTTAAAGGTGCCGTTTTTTTTGATGGGGGTAATATTTGGGCACTTCGGGTAGAACAAGAACGACCGGGCGCAAAGTGGTACCGCAATTCGTATAAAGACTTAGCACTAGGTACTGGCTTTGGGTTACGCTTTGATTTTGGATATTCGGTCATTCGTTTTGATCTTGGTATGAAACTGCGTACACCATATACCATTCAAGAAACGGGCAGCAATTGGGTCAATTTAGATTTGAGACAATATCAGTTTTTTAAAAATACTTCTACAATGAATATTGCAGTAGGTTATCCATTCTAAATTAGTAACAACCACCACTATAATGAAAAATATAATTTATATTACATTGTTTATGTTTGGCAGCATCCTCCACCTAAGCGCACAAACAGATACTTTATCCACCAAAACTCGGGGAGGCGCGAATCGGCAAACCGCACGTTTAGATACCCTCGTGCCAGACATTGCCAAAACAGTAGTAGATACGACGAACCTATCGGATACCTCGAACGTGGATTCATTGGCTAAATCAATAAAAAGAAACGTTTTTGTACAGTTTTTTAAAAAAGACTATCCTAATCCGCGGAAAGCCATGATTTTATCGCTCGCCCTGCCCGGTGCGGGACAGGCATATAACCGAAAATGGTGGAAAATACCTATTGTTTATGGTGCATTAGGAGGAGTGGGTTATTGGGAAAGTTTACAAATCAAAGAATTCAGGTCACTCAAAAGGAGTTATAGAGCCTTGGTGGATGAGGATCCCGCCACCACTCCTGATGCCCGATGGATTAGGTTAGATAGGGTAACAATGAAAGCCAACCGCGATATAGCACGAAAAAACCTCGAAAGGAGTTCTTTGATCCTTGGATTGGTGTATTTATTGGCAGTTACCGATGCATTTGTGGATGCTCACATGTACTCTTTTGACGTAAGTGAGGACTTAAGCCTGCAATTTTGTCCGAAATTGCAAAGTATTGCTGGAATTGGAACAGGTTTTGGGATAGGGATGCAAGTGGCTTTTTAGGAACATGTAAACAATAATCGACACTCCCATTTATGAATACATTTATTGATTCTGATATAGATAGCATATCGCTGACCCGCAAACACCTTTGGGCGAGTTTGTTTTTTCCTATTTGCGCAGTGACCTTTGTTTGGTTTGCGCATATTTTTCGTATTTATCTTGATCTTGATGCTGGCGATTACGGCGTTATTTCCAGAACTGTTTATGGACTAAGGGGAATTATAACTGCGCCGTTGGTGCATGGTAGTTTGGGGCATATTGCTTCTAATACAGTGCCTTTATTGGTATTGAGTGCCTTGACTTTTTATTTTTATCAACGTGTTGCACTCCGTGCATTTTGGTTGATTTATTTTCTAACGGGTATTTTGGTTTGGCTTCTTGCTCGACAGGTATCGCATATTGGGGCGAGTGGTGTGGTTTACGGTTTGGTGGCTTTTATTTTTTGGAATGGTATAACGAGGGGAAGTGTACGTTCTATTATTCTTTCGTTAGTGGTTTTATTTTTTTATAGCGGTATGTTTGTGGGCGTTTTACCGAATGAAGAAGGCGTATCTTGGGAAAGCCATTTATTGGGTAGTTTTTCAGGAATTATAGCGGCATTTTGGTTTAAAAGCGAATTGGAAGACGAAGAAAAAACCAATCGAGATCCTTTTGCGGAAGAACGTGGCATACCTCGACAACGATTTTTGCCAGTTGGCATATTTGATAAAACCAAATTACAACGCCAACAAGAAGCCGAAGAAGAAGCGCGCAGGATTGCTGAACTTTATTATTGGGAGCAGCAGCAGCAACAACAGATACCGCCACCGCCGCCATTTTGGAACCAAACGGGTACTTGGTAATCATTGGTCTAATGTAACGATAAAAGCCGATCAACTGCTGGAGTTGATCGGCTTTTATCGTTACATGAAATACCTTCAAGCATTATTTTACCAAAGCGTAATTCATGGCAAACACAAAACTCATTGGGCGTTGAGAGAAATTATAGTTTTCTCCGAGGAATGTAATTTGATTGCCAAATTTGTTAAAATTCCCTTCAAAACGCAAATCAGCAGATAAGCGACCGTTGCCAATTGTAATACCACTCAACCAGCCCCAAGTCAATTCTTTGAATGTTTCGTTAAAACCTGCAATATCGCTCAGTCCGTTATTGCCTTTGAGGTGATAGTTGGCAACTGGACCCGCATGAAAGCGGAACGGGCCTGCTTTTAGGCCAATTGCTAGTGGGATTTGGAGGTTTTGGTAACTCGATCTTTTAATCAATGATTCGCCTGTACCGGGTGATTTAACGATAAAATCGGTGCGATTGGTTTGGAAATTCACCTCGGGTTGGAGATAGATCTTTCGGCCAAAACGCATATAAGCACCGAGTTGCGTCCCAAATTTGATGTCATTTACAGCAAGGTCGTATGCTGTTTCACCGGCACCTACAGAGATACCTTTATATTGTTCTTGTGGGGAAATAATGCCTGCTTTAAGGCCAAGTGAGAATTGAGCATTAGCGACAAAAGCGCAAGAGCAGAGCAAACAAGCAGTTACAATTATGTTTTTCATGTTGAGTATAAATTTTGCTCCATTAACGCCCCTTCATTTTTTAAAAGTACTTTGAAGTCACAAATTGAGGGTGCTTTAACCGTGTCTTAACTAGAAATATTAAGAAAGGTGTAAAAAATAGCCAATGCCTAAATAATAATGGAGTAATCTATCTGGCAAAAAAATACCAAGCACTTGGATGGTTTTATGCAATATCGTACCGATGTGCATCATAGCGGGCAACTTGGTTTACTCAACCAATCAAAATCTATTTTCACTCATCCAAAATTGTTATTATGTACTATTCTTTCGCACTCTGGATTTGCTCCTTACTCGCATCCTCGCAACATTACTTCGATTTTAAACAACCCGATCACAAAACCCAACAAGACACTACGTTTTTTGATTTCCTCTCCAATCGTTTAGAGCAGCGCAAAATCGCCACTGCCCCCGAAAAAATTTACCTGCATATTGATCGCACATTGATGCAACCCGGTGAATCAGTCTGGTTTACAGCTTATGTCCGTAACGCTGATAATTTACAACCGTCCGTGATGAGCGATGTGGTATATGTAGAAGTACTTAACCCCCAACAACAAGTGCTACAAACGATGCAATTAGACGCATCCAGCGGAGCAGCCAAAGGCGAATACAATTTTTTATCCAACCTGCCCGGTGGCAGCTACAAATTACGCGCTTATACCCAATGGATGAAAAACACCAGCGAGGTATTTGAGCGTACCATTACTTTACAAAAAAACGTATTACCAAATTTGAACCTCAAAATGGAATTTGAGCGAAAAGCATGCGGCGCAGGAGATATTTGTATTGCTCGCTTGGACGCACATGCTTTAGATAACACTGCATTATCCATGACTGATATAAACGGTAGCATTCGTTTGGATGGGCAAGAAACGGGTACTTGTACTGCCCAAACAGACCAAAATGGGCGCGCATACTTGCGATTCGAACTCCCAAAAGACCTACAAACCACCGATGGTTTGCTACAAGTAAAAATCCAGTACAAAGGAAGTACCGAGTCTATCTCAAAGGCGATACCTATTGTACTTAATCATATTGACCTATCCTTTTTCCCAGAAGGCGGTGATGCCATCGTCGGACTACCCTGCCGAATGGCATTCAAAGCCACCAATGAATTTGGCAAAGCCGCCGATATTGAAGGGGAAATTATAAATGAAAAAGGCCAAATCATTACTACATTTAGCAGTTACCACAACGGAATGGGTGCTTTTGAATTTATTCCCAAAAACGGTAAATACCATGCTCGAATTACAAAACCATTTGAAAGCGATTCCCTCATCGCCTTGCCAGTAGCAAAAACAAGTGGTTACGCGCTACGTGTTCAATCTATGGACGACCAAAAAGCAACTGTTGAAATATCTGGCACTACCAGAGGAAAATTACATCTGGTAGTGGTAGTACAAGATAGCATTGTTCAATATAAATCCATCCAAATCGCCACAGATGAAACCCAAACAGTAGCCATACCAACACAAAGTTTTCCAATGGGTATTGTACGTGTCACTTTATTCGATAATAATACAAATGCTTTGGCAGAGCGATTGTTTTTTGCTGGCCATGAGCGCAGTTTGAAAATAGATATACAAACAGATCAAGCACAATATTTACCAAGGCAAGCCGTAAATATGCAATTATCTGTCCGCGACAACTTAGGCAAACCCGTAAAAGGACGATTTTCACTGGCTGTTTGCGACGAGAACCAATTGGTTTTTGCCGATGACAAGCAAGGCCATATCTTAGCATCTATGTTGCTGGAACAGGAAGTGCGGGGCGAAATTGAAGAGCCAAATTTCTATTTTGACCGCATGGAACCTAAATCACAACAAGCCCTAGACTATTTACTAATGACACAGGGCTGGCGTAGGTTTCAATGGAAAGAAATACTCGATGGTGCTGTGTTTACACCGCAATTTGAGGCTCAAAAAGTAGTTTTATCAGGTGTTGTACTGGATGATTGGCAAAATCCTATACCTTTTCATAAGATCAAATTATACCCAAAAGGTGCTTCTGTAAATACAGATTCAAGTGGTAGATTCAAGTTTACTGACGTTGATCTAGGCAAATATATCTATATTCAGCACCAAGAACATAATTTATATCCGATCAAAGGTCACAATACAAATATGGTAGTTTCTAGTGGTATTATACCTAGAGGTAGTTATAACTTAAAGGTAATTCCAATGGTAGAAAAACGCACAGTGCTTTCTGGCAAAATTATTGGGGATGATCTTGACGTACTTCAGGGGGTGAGCGTATCAGTTTACCAAAATGGAAAATTAATAAGGGGAACAAATTCTGATATGGGTGGTAATTTCAACATGGAACTTTTACCCGGTAAATACGACTTAATGACAACTTATACTGGCTTATCAACCTTCCAATTACGTGGTTTAGAAATAAAAAAAATACACAATACAAATATATTCATCAGTATGTCAGGAGGAACATTACTCGGTGAGGTGGTAATAACTGGCGCAGTACGAGAAGTTCGGAAACAAGAGATATCAATGTCTGTACAAACTATTCGCACTAGCGACCAGGTTTCCGTTAAAAAAAAGAAAGGGAAAAAAGAAAGTACCAAAAAGCGTTCAAGTGCAGCAATGGCCCCTGCTCCCCCACTTGAAATAAATGTCGAAACCGATGACCTCCAAGAAAACGTGACAATATTAGCAGCAGCACAACCAATGGAAACACCGGACAATATGCTTAAAGACGCTGAGCCAAAACCCATCACCACAATGCAGGTAATTTCTGGAAAATTTGACCAGAATATAATACCCGCGTTAAAAACAGAAAAGCATGAGGAACAATCCGTCTCGAAAAAAGGAATAGAGGCTGAAAACAAACAGGTAGCAGACAACAAATTTGGCACACCCAACTTCCAATATACGCAAATTCGTGAGTTTTACGCTCCAAAATATAACTTGCAAAGCGGTGCTAATACCATACGCAACGATTTCCGCAAAACCCTATACTGGAATCCCGATATCAGAACCGACGTGCATGGTTATGCCCAATTACAGTTTTTTACCTCCGATGCCATTAGTAATTTCAGGGCAACGATCGAAGGTTTTGGAGAAAAAGGGCAAATTGCACATACTGAAAAACTATTTTTTGTGCAAAAACCAGTGAGTATAAGTGCTAACCTACCTGCTTATATCATTTCAGGCGATACCCTGCAATTGATGTTGGCGATGACCAATCATACCCAATATCCAGCATCAGGGGTATTGGAAACAGCGGTGCCTAAACACTTTAGGGCTGTAGGAGATCTAGTGAAATATGCCATTGTTGAACCGGGTCAAACTAAGATTATTCCAATGCGTTTTTTAGTAGGTCACCTGCGTCCGGACGAAGACCCTAATGGTGCTATTTCCATAGCATTGAGCAATGCAGAAGCCACTATTGATGGATTTACTGTGCCTATAAAAACATTACAACGCGGTTTTCCGACCTGTTTTGTCCTGTCTAACAATGCACCGTCCAGTCATTTTCAATTTGATATTCAAGAACCTCTTGCTGGCTCTGTATCGGCAAAATTAACGGCTTATCCCAATACTTTAACCGATGTACTGAAAGGCATGGAGCGTATGTTACGACAACCCAATGGCTGTTTTGAACAGGTAAGTAGTAGCAATTACCCTAATTTATTAGTATTAGATTTGTTGCGCAGTACAGGCACATTACTACCCGAGGTGGAAGCACGAGCCATGCAATACCTGCAAGAGGGATACAACAAATTGGCAGCGTATGAATGCAAATCTGGCGGTTTCGAGTTGTATGGGCGCTCCCCAGCACAAGAGAGGCTTACTGCTTATGGATTACTACAATTCAAAGATATGTCCAATGTATTCAAAATTGATAAAAGCATCATAGACCGCACGATAAAATGGTTATTAAGCCGTCGCGATGGTAAAGGAGGTTGGTTAAATTCGTCGTCTTGGGAGAACATCGAAATGTTAGGGGCATATATGGCTTGGGCAATCACCGAAGCCGATTACCACCAACAGTTTAAACCAGAAATAGAGGCAGCCTACCAGCAAGCACTCAAAAGCGATGATGCTTATCAACTGGCACTGATCGCCAATGTGCTGATCCGCCAACACGATCAACGCGCTGAGGGGATTATACAAAAACTATTAGCAAGACAAGAAAAAGACGGCTCTTGGACAGGAAAAACGAAATCCATTACGCATAGCCAAGGTAAAGCATTGAGTATTGAAACAACCTCATTAGTGGTGATGGCTTTATTAGAAGGGCAACAAAACAATACTCCGATTACCCAAGCCATACAATTCCTTTCCGCATCTAAAAACGAGTACGGCTACGGCAATACCCAAAGTACAGTTTTGGCTATGCGCGCATTGGTGCAATACGCCAAAAAAGTACAAACCAAAGCAAAAGATTCCAAACTGATTATAAATATCAACGGCAAGAATGTAGCCGTAATTGATTTTGTAGCAAAGAGAAGTAAGCCATTAGAGATCAATGATTTGGCGCAATATTTCACTACTGGTCAACAAGATGTAAAAATTAGGTTTGAACCGGAAAACGCGCAAGTACCCATTGATTTAGAATTCCAGTACTCCAGCCTACAACCAAACTCATCTAATTGCCCTCTACAATTTACAACCAATATATCGGAAACACAAGTGAATACTGGTGGAATAGTACGTTTCACAACAAGGCTATCCAATAGCACGTCCGCTACACTTGCATCCCCAATGGTGGTCTTGGGTTTGCCCGCAGGTCTCTCGCTACAACCTTGGCAATTGAAAAAACTACAGGAAGAGCATTTGATTGATTTTTATGAAATTTGGGATGGATTTATTGTTTTTCATTTTGAAAATTTAGCCGCCAATAGCACCCGAATATTAAATTTGGATCTTCGAGCCGATATAGCAGGTACGTTTGAGTCCCCCGCAAGTTTGGCCTATTTGTATTATAATAACGAAGAACGAATTTGGTCCAAACCCCAACGTATCCGTATCCGATCCACCGGTAGAGACGTTGCACCGCAACGTCTAAAATAACGGGGAAATGACGGGGAATGACGGGGAAATAACGGGGGAAATAACGGGAAATAACGGGGGAAATAACAGAAAAATAACAGGAATACCACCGTATTGCGTAGAGACGTTGCACCGCAACGTCTAAAATCACCAGTAAAATAAACGGGGAAAACCATAAGGAAAATCACGGGAATACAACCAGAAAAATCCCTAGATTATCCACGTTAAATCACGTCTAAAACCACCGGGGATACCACCATATCGTGTAGAGACGTTGCAGTGCAACGTCTCTACGCACGCACGCCCCCCCCCGCGCCCAATCACAAAAAAAACATCCAATTAATTCAAACCGAATTAATTGGATGTTCAAAAAATAAAAAATCTATAAAACCCTCTATTTCAATTCCTTAATACGCACCAACATACCCGCTTTTACCTCAGCAGTATTATTTAAACGCATCAAGGCATCTTCAGAAACACTATAACGGCGCGCTAAATCGCCCAATGTTTCTTTATCCTTTACTTTATGAAACAAATACTGCGTTTGTGTACTAGATGATGACTTAATAATTGTTGTCGAAGCAGTGGGTTTTGTTGTAACTGGTGTAGCAGATGCTGCTGTACCTGTTGTTGGAGCAGAAGGCTTAACTAGCGTCGTACTAGTTCCACTATTTACTGTACTCACAGGAACACCCGTAGTAGGTTTTGCAGGCGTAGCACCAACAGTCGGCTTTGTCGGCGGATTAGTGGCCGGTCTAGTAATCGTAGTTACAGTAGTAGAGCCACCATTCGGCGAAGGTTTTGTAGAGGTAACAGTTGTTGCAGGTGCCGTTGAAGGCTTCGGAGCAGTTGCATTTGAAGGCACTCTTACAGGTGAAGCAGGCACTTCCGTTTTCTGGGCAGCGGCTACGTCAATACCACCTACGTGTTTGATCACATGAACAGGATGCCATATTTTAACAGTTTGATTGGCATATACATAAGGATTAGCCAAGTTGTTCCAAACCCTCAACTGTACACCACTTGCGCCAATTTTTGCTGCAAAACGATCGGCTAAATCCGTTTCAGATACGGCTACATTAGTAAAATAGTATTGATTACCACTAGTAATACCATCACCACTTACATTCGCGTATTCGCTGCCATCTAAACGATAAGTACTACCTCCAAGCCCATTCAAATGGCGCACCATAGCGGGCATCACACGTTTAGGCAATGTCAAATAATATCCACGTTTGGAAGGCGGAATATAAGCGCGGCGAAAACCCGGATTAAGATCAGACACTAGTTGATAACTTAATCCCGTTGCTTTTGCGATGGCCGAAAAGGAAATACCATCATACACAGTGATATGATCGGTAATTTGCTCGTCCAATTCCGGGAATTTGGGTTCGAGGTTATGCTCGTTATAAAAATTACAGATATAAGTTGCTGCAATAAACGCGGGTACATAGTTGCGTGTTTCTTCGGGAAGGAAACGTTGGATTACCCAAAAATTACGGCTACCCGCTCTTTTGATCGCACCATTAACACGATTGGGGCCACTATTATATGCAGCCAATGCGAGTGCCCAATCATTATATTGGTTAAATAGATGTTTTAGGTATTTGGCAGCACCTTCAGTTGATTTAACAACGTTGTTGCGTTCATCAATAGCCGAATTGATTTGCATTCCGTAGTCCAAACCCGTTGCTGGCATAAATTGCCACAAACCAGATGCCCCCACACGAGAAACAGCATTAGCATTCAAAGCCGACTCTACCACAGACAAATACTTTAAAGCATCTGGCACTTCATTTTCCAAAAGTTTCTTTTCGAACAAAGGGAAATAAGTCACCATTTTGCTCAACAATCGTCTGGTTTTCTCCGGACGCGTTAAGTAGTGCATGATATAACTTTTCACGACCCTTGTGTTGCGTAAATCAACGCAACTCGTCATTTGACTTAACCGATCATTAATTTCTTTGTCGGTAACATTTTTGACAATATAAGGTGATTTGGCTACTAATTTCGCAGTTGCTGCGGAATCCGCATCTACATCGGACATTTCCTCGTATTGGCTGTAAGCCGATGGTGAGGCGAAAAAAAAGAAAGTCAGTCCTATAACAAAACGACTGACACGAGAGAGGCTCAACGACATATAATACGTCTTAAGTTTAAATGGATCAAAAATGTTAATACTATTCGGAATTCGAACGGGTCTTGAGATCGAAATATTATTTTGTAGAAAAAACGTTTGTTTACAACAAAAATTGTGTGGGCAATTTTGAATACTAACCTACCAAATTTTCCTTGTCTTGTCAAAATGGAGCACAAATATCCGAATAAAAACCTTTACGCAGGATATAACAGTTAAATATTTAACAGTTTGAAGTTGAAATATTGCTTGTTTTGGCGAAAACAAGCAATATTTCGCCCATCAAAAAAATGAATATACCGGAGTAAATTAATCATTCTTTTTTCCATCTTATTTCTACGCGTCTATTTTTCTGATAGCAATCATTGTTTTGCTCGGTACAAATTAACTTCGTTTCGCCAAACCCTTCGGCAATCATATTATCAGGTTTGATGCCTACTCCAATCAATGCTGTGCGTACAGCCTCTGCCCTTGCTTTAGATAAAAGTAAATTTTCTTCATCGGATCCAGTTGGGTCGGTGTGTCCACTCAATTCGAGTTTCAACTTTTCACGTTTAGCAAAATCTGCAACAAACTTGAGTTGACCCGCTGCTTCAGGCTTCAATTCGGACTTGCCTAAATCAAATAAGATGTCCGCATTCAAAGACGTTTTTCCTTCCAGTATTTCTTGCACTGTTTTTAGCGTAATCACTACCTCCGTACCAGCATTGCGGCTGTCAACAGATACAGGATCGCCAAAATAACCCTTTTGAATCGCCGAAACCGTAACACGCTCACCCTCTGTGACATAGATCGTTACTTTTCCCCCTTTTGGCGAAGTACGGCTTTCCCCGGTTCTCACACCAGTATTGGAATTGAGCACTTCTACCCTTGCGTTGGGAATCGGTTTTTTCATCTCATCTTGTACCAAAATAACGATAGGCAATACTGCTTTTTGAGGGCGTGCTTCTTTAGGCAAGGTAATATAAAAAATATCCTCGTTATCCGTATTTTCTAATCGCGCAGAATAATAGGCAGTACTACCATCCGTAGTGACCACATAGCCCCAGTTGTTTCCCGTGGTATTAATGTTTTTTCCAAGATTAACAGGAACGCTCCAATTTCGCCATGTATTATCTAAACGTACCGATTTATATACATCTAGTTCGCCCAATCCGCCCTCGCGAGCAGAACTAAAATACATCGTCGTTTGGTCGGGATGGACAAAAGGAGAACGATCAAAAGCCTTCGTATTAATAGGTTCGGGTAATAATTCGGGTTTACCCCAATTCCCATCACCATCTTTGGCAGCCATATAAATATCGGTGCTACTATAATCCCATTCCGATCCTTTGGTTCTAGCGGCAAAATACACCCGCTGTTCGCCTGACACAAAATGTACATCTGCTACCCAACCAAACTCAGATAAATCCACCGGAAATGGCGTTGTTGGCCCCCAACCCGTTGCGTTGCGGTTACTTAAAAATACTTTACCGTTTTTAAAAACAACCATCGTATTGCCATCGGCGGTAAAACACATGGGTGCTTCGTGACCCGAACCAGAAATATCTTTTAACAATTGTGCTTCCTGCCAAATGCTGTCCTTCCGCTCTGAAATATAAATATCCTCTCCCCAAATCGACTCTTTTCTGTTAGATGCACAAAAAACTAAGGTTTGCCCATCAGAAGTAATTGTGGGAGAGTATTCATCGCCCTTTGAACTAATATTATTTTTTAATCGAATAGGCCGAACACCATTATCCGGGCTGCTCACAAGATCCATCGTACTTTTTACCCATACGGACTCATCGGGGAACATCGCTCCAAAATCCTGAAGTAATTTAGTCGAAGCATCCCATTCGCGCTTATCCATATAGTATTTGAGCATCGATTTAAGTGCCGTAAAGCCCTCTTTTTTACCCGCTCTTCTACGGATATAATTGCCCCATTCTTCTTTGCCATTTCCATCAAAAACAGAAGACGGACTTACCCTGATACCCGTAGCATTTCCTTGCAAAATATCTTCCAAAATCCATTTTTCCTCTTGGGACAATTGACTTTTTTGTGCCTCTGGAAGTGCATTTTTTGCTAAATCGCTTGATATTTTTTCATAAATAAACTCATCGTAAGGAGTGCCAGGATATTTACCCAAAAACTTAATCCAGCCCGTAGCAGTAGCCTCTTTATAGGCTTGGTCAAAGTCTGCTCGGGCAGGATGTATGCTGATCGAATGTTTGGGGTGTCGTGACATAAAAACAACTAAAGTGCTTAAATCACTTCCATTTTCGGACATAAACAATTTAAATTGGTCGTTTTTAAGTGGAGGTAATCGACCGGGGAAGGAATCGAGTATATATTTTTCATGGCGTTGCAGTATATAATTCACCTGTTGGTAATTCTTTGCACCACCGGTTACAATACTCCTCAATGCAGCGGATTGTTGGTTGTCCAAATACTTCCGTGTTTTGGCAGGTATCCTATTTTTAAACACCCTCAAATAATTATCAAATGCTTGTAGATCTCCTGAGCCGTTTATTTCTTTCCAGCGCAGTTCGCCAAGTGGCTTAGCCAGTTCTTTTAAGCCATCGGTCGTGAGATTATACTTTTTGCCCCATTTCTTTTTGGCTTTACTGTCTTTATTTTTACGCAAACCCGATTCAATAATCGTTTTTAGTGCAAAAGCCGAGTCGTAGTTATGCTCTGGATATTCTGGATTTGCCAAAATCTGAGCAATGCCCCATTGGGCTGGAATTACGTCATCTTTGGCTGAAAGTGCCGCCTTAAAAACATCCAATGCTTCGTCAAATGCTTTATTGTCTAATTTTTTAAAACCATCACTTAATTGAGCCTGTAGATGACCAGTAAAGAACAATGTGAATAAAAATAGAGCGGGGGTAAGGTTTTTCATAATAAATAATTGATAAAAAAATTTAGAGTAAGTTTTTTGGAAAAAAATATGCTAAAGAACGATGCCGAAATAAATTCCTTTGCCCATAAAACGCAGGTTTATTTGCGATATTTTATTTGCAACACTACACTTTTATTTTGATTGATAAACTTTGAGATTTCAGACCGAAGTACAACACTCAAAGTTTTTTTGATACCGCAGGAGCGCAGAAGCAACACTTACCTATATATTTTTAGCCAATACTATCGCTTCTAATTCTTTTTTATACAAAATAACTCGACCTTGTAAATCCTTATCGGAAACAGAAAGGATTTGAGCCGCTAGAATACCTGCATTTCGCGCGCCATTCAAGGCAACCGTGGCCACAGGTACGCCTTCTGGCATTTGTAAAATAGAAAGGATGCTGTCCCAGCCATCAATAGAATTGGATGACTTTACAGGTACTCCTATCACGGGTAAAGGCGAAATAGCGGCTACCATACCCGGCAAATGTGCCGCCCCGCCAGCACCAGCAATAATCACCGAAATGCCTCTGGTATGCGCCGTTTGTGCAAACTCAAACATTCGTGTGGGTGTACGATGCGCCGAAACGATACTCATTTCAAAAGGAACTTGCAGAATATGAAGTATATCTGCTGCTTTCTGCATGACTGGAAGGTCCGAATCCGAACCCATAATTATTGCTACCATAGTGCAAAGATGCAGCAAATCTATTACCTTCGCCCTATGAAATTAGTAACTTTATTTTTTCTAGGCTTATGCCTTATCGCTTGCAAAAGCAATAAAAAGAGTGAGAACACTATGCAACCAACAGAAAACCAATCACTTATAATTCTTGAAACAACACCCTGTAGGGGGTATTGCCCAGCCTATAAACTTGATTTTTTAGCTAATGGCTCAGTCCAGTATGAGGGCATTCGTTTTGTAGCGAAAATAGGCGTAAGTACTTTTCAACTTACACCTACCGAACAAACAATGCTCCATAAAAAAATGGAAGCCGCTAATTTATGGCAATATCCAGAGTCGTTTCCAGTCACTATTGCCGATGGCCCCGGTGCTAATATTACGATCTACAATGGCAAGGCCGAAAAAACCATAAGAGGTTCTGTTGAACGACCTAAGCCTATTCGCGATATGCAGGACTTTCTTGCTGGTTTAGCCAAAGCGCATGGCTACAAATTGGATAGTTTCAATCCTGATGATATTCCAGATACATCTCCAAAGACGGAATTATTGGTAAAACTAAAACCTGAGATCAATGCTGGAAACTGGGTACGCGATATCAACAGGGTTTCTAAAACCAACTTAAAACTCGTTCGTCGTATTGGTGCCGATAATATCTGGGTCGTAGCCTTCGATGCCTCCAAGTTTCAACAGGACGATATTTTAACCTTGCTCAAAAGCCATGAACATGTGCTGGAAGCGCAACTCAATCGCGAAGCAAAAGAAAGAGACTGATTTTGAAAAAAATACTTTTCTCCAAGACCACCCTGTACATTGTTTTTTCACTGGTAACGGTAGTAGCCACTGCCCACAAATATCTATTAGGTTTTAACCAAGACGGATATAGCAAATACGAAAACTATCGTATTTTTAAATATGCATGGCATTATTTTATCCTTGGACAAAACCCATATACCGGCCACCCAGAAACTTGGGATTTGTACAAATATAGTCCTGCTTTTTGTGTTAGCATGGCACCTTTTTATGCTATACCCGATTGGATTGGCCTAATCCTTTGGAATTTAATCAATGTTCTCGCTTTATTGTCCGCTATATTAATACTACCAGGTTTTTCACTCCAAAAACGAATAACTATTGCATGGTTTGTATTGCCAGAACTTCTTATTGCTGTTCAAAATGCGCAAAGCAATGCACTTATGGCCGCATTTTGTCTGCTTGGTTATATAGGATTGGAGCATAAAAAAAGTTTTACATCGGCGGGATGGATAATGAGTAGTGTCTTTATTAAAATATTTGGTATTTTTGCCGCGCTTTTGGCGGTCTTTTACCCTAAGCAATGGAAGTCATTTGGTATCTCGATATTAGTTTGGGGGCTGCTGTATGCTTTATTGCCTGTGGTTTTTACAGGCTGGCCGCATTTGAAACAACTGTACATTTGGTGGTGGGAATTACTCCGCAATGACCATTCTGCCTCCATAGGGCTTTCGGTTTCGGGTTGGTTAAATACTTGGTTTGGATTACAACCGCCCAAGGTTTGGATTACAGCCATTGGTTTATCGATTCAGTTATTGGCCGTTGTGCTTCAAGCCTATCGAAGACAATCCGTCTTACCTATTTTGGCGAGTTTACTGATTTGGGTAGTTATTTTTAATCATAAGGCAGAATCACCGACCTTTATTATTGCCGTCACTGGCGTAGCAATTTGGTTTTTTTCTATCAAAAGTCCTAAACTTAGCGATCACATACTACTATGGATAGCATTTTTACTATCGTCGATCACACCAACGGATTTGTTCCCAAGGTCATTATTTAACCTATTGGTACAACCATATACATTAAAAGCAGTACCGTTTATCGCAATATGGACGGTCATTATGATTGATATTTTCAGGAATGAGCAACGAATTGATTTGGAAGTTTCTTAAATTTGGAGTAGTAGGGTTTTCTGGCGTTTTTGTTGATTTTGGCATCACTTGGTTGCTAAAAGAAAAGCTACGCATCAATCCTTATGCGGCCAATAGTACGGGATTTATTGCTGCTGTATTCAGCAATTTTATACTCAACCGTATATGGACATTTCAAAACCATGATCCGCATGTTGCCCTTCAATTTGGCAAATTTGCAGTTATTGCTACGGTAGGTTTAGCCATGAATAATGGTATTATCTATCTATTGACCGAACGATTCAAGACTAATTTTTACGTGGCTAAACTTATTGCCACGGGGGTAGTGATGATTTGGAATTTTTGGGCTAATATTACTTTTACGTTTAAATAATCATAGGTCATTCTATTTCTACTGCAATTGTCCATAAAAACGAACTAATGCCCTCTTCTACACTCTCGTATATGCCCATGTACAACTGATAGTGGATAACCAATCCTTTTTTATCTAATTTCCCCTTGGTTACCACTACATTTTCAGTTTGCCACGCAAAAGGTTCAATAAAAAGTTGGGCTTTAAAATCAACTTCCTTTTGCCCATAAGCCTTGTACATGGCCTCTTTGGCTGTCCAGATTAAGTGCATCAGGATGAATTGTTCAGAGTATGCTCTTTTTTCTACCCATTCAAATTCGTCTGAACGCATAAATTTGGGAGCAATACGCGGCATTTTCTCCACAATAACCTGAATATCGCAACCACAATCCTTATCAGAAAGCAAAGCGGCTACCGTACCTTGTGAATGAGACAAAGAGCAAAACTGTGCTGTTGTACCGACAAAAAAAGGCTTAGAATAGATATTTTTCATCAAAGGCATGCGCGCTTGGTGTCCTGTCAATTGGTGCAATAACCAACGGCTCGCTAGCCATTCTTTAGTCCTTAATGGGTTACGGTGCTGCTCTAATTCTAATACTTCATCAGCAGAAAGGGGGAGGTCGTCCCGAAAGAACGCCTCCTCCTCACTGATATGCCAAGCTGCGAACCGCAACTTTTCATCAATATAGCGCGAAAATAATAACATTAAATGCTTGGTGCTGCTCCAATGATTTCGGCAGCGGTACCTACTTCAAATTTTTTAAAATTATCAATAAACTCTTTTGCCAAACCTTTTGCTTGGGCATCATACGCACCTTTATCCGCCCAAGTACTGCGCGGATTGAGCAGATTTTCAGGTACATTTGGACATGAAGTAGGCATTTGCACTCCAAAAATGGGATGTGTAATAAAATCAACGTTATCCAATTCACCATTGAGTGCTGCAGTAATCATGGCACGCGTGTAGGACAGTTTCATTCTAGCACCTACACCATAAGCACCACCACTCCATCCAGTATTAATCAGCCAAACCGTTGCTTTGCTTTTGCGCAGTTTCTTGCCCAATAACTCAGCATAGGCAGAGGGATGCAAAGGTAAAAATGGTGCTCCAAAACAGGCAGAAAACGTTGTTTTAGGCTCTTTTATACCCATTTCAGTACCAGCCACTTTAGCAGTATAGCCACTCATAAAGTGGTACATGGCTTGTTCGGTATTTAGCCTTGAAATAGGTGGTAATACGCCATAAGCATCGCAGGTGAGGAAAAAGATATGCTTTGGAGCACCTTGCGCATTGCTCGGCGAAACAATATTTTCGATATGACTAATGGGGTACGACACCCTTGTATTTTCAGTAATGCTCCGGTCAGAAAAGTCCACTTTACGCGTACCTTCTTCAAAAACAACATTTTCCAGCAATGCCCTATGCCGAATCGCCTTATAAATATCTGGCTCTTTTTCCAAAGTAAGGTCGATCGTCTTTGCATAGCAGCCACCTTCGAAGTTAAACACTTCTGAATCCGTCCATGCGTGTTCGTCATCACCGATTAACCTGCGATTAGGATCGGCAGATAAAGTGGTCTTACCAGTACCCGATAAGCCAAAAAACAAGGAAATATCTCCTTTTGCGCCAACATTTGCGGAGCAGTGCATGGGTAAGGCTGCTTTAGCACGTACGGGTAAAACAAAATTGATGACAGAGAAAATACCTTTTTTAATTTCGCCCGTGTAGCCTGTTCCACCAATCAACAATCTTTTCTTTTTAAAATTGACAATCGCAAAATTACCTTGTCTTGTACCATCTTCAGCGGGATTTGCTTTCAAACCTGGCACACATAAGACCGTCCAATGTGGATCGAAACCATCCAACTCCTCGGTAGAAGGTTGGATAAACATATTGGATACGAATTGGCTACTCCAAGGAAATTCTGTGATGATACGAATCCGCATGTGGAACAATTCTTCTTGCGATGCACATGCTTTCACATCGCGCACATACAATTCTTTTTTGCGCAAATAGGTACAAGCCTTGCGCCATAGTTGGTCAAATTTCTTGGCCTCGAAAGGGATATTGACCTTTCCCCAATGTACTTTTTTCTCCGAAATACTATCTTTAACAATAAAGCGGTCTTCCGGTGATCTGCCTGTAAAATCACCTGTGTGAATGACCAAGGCACCAGTATCGGTCAATTGACCCATACCTTTTTGGATACTGTGCTCAATCAATGCTTCTGGCGACAAATTCCAATACGCTGTTTTGTGCCCTTTGATGCCCAAATCGGCAAGTGCATCGGGACTAGTTTGTACTAATTTTGTTGTTGACATAAAATGTGGTGGTGGTGTGGTGTGGTTAGGTTGGCAAATCAAGAAGTGATTACAGCGAAAAAAAGTCTTTGAAATACAATTTCTACAGATCCATTTTTTCAAAGCATACCATCTTCAATTCAAATACCAAAAAATAGTAGGAGATTATGGCGCAAAGATAGTTCAAAACCGAATTTTTCATTCAATATTAACAAATATCAAAGGCTAAAGTAGTATTTTATTGATTAATTCTCAAAAATCAATTCATATACTGACTTAGATCACCACATCTACATTTCAAGACGTGGACATTTGTGAATATTAATCACTAAAATAAATTCATTATGAAATTCTCAAAAGTATTTACATTGACTATTATTGCCATATTTTTAGTATCTGCGGTACACGGGCAGTTTACTGATCGGGGGCGATTTTTATTAGGTTCAGCCGCTGGTTTTGCAACGAATACCTCTACTATTTCTTATTCAAAACAAGTACCAGGAACAAATGAAGAAAGCCCTAAAAATACACAATGGAATATAGCACCTTCTATTGGTTATTTTCTGTTTGACAATTTTGCGCTTGGTATCGGAATGGATTATACATCCAGCTCAGAAACCCGTGTGGGGCAACCCAAAACAAAGGATGCAGATTTGCTCTTTGGTCCTTTTGGACGGCTTTATTTTCCCTTCGACGACAAAGCCATTTTTCTTCAGGCTAATTTTGGTTTTGGCAATTCTGCTGACAATTTAACTGTTGGTGGAGAGAATCAAAGTATTAACACTAATATTTTTGCAGTAGGTGCAGGTCCCGGATTCACCATTTTTTCCAACGATGCCATTGGCTTAGAGGCATTGGTAAAGTACAATTATGCCCAAAGCAAATTTGATATCGATATTGCAGGTGTTAAGACCACAACAACCACTAAAACCAATCAAATTGCACTTTCATTAGGGCTGCAAGTATATTTTAGTGGTTTGCGTAAATAGAGAGATGGAATAAAGGATTAGTTGCTATACCGTATTAAGTATGAACTAATATAAATAAATAAAAGGGGCAAATATCTACTCAAAATAGACACTTGCCCCTTTTATCTATATAAAAAATGAAATTTAATTAACCCGAGTCCAATATTGCGTGCGGTAATAAAAGCCTACATAACCACGCACAACAAGTGTATTCGGGTCTCCGTCTTTTAACCACATTTCGCAGTGGTACCATCTGCCGCGTGTAGCATCTAAAATTTGACCACCTTGAAAATAACCGCCTTTCAGAATCATTTTTTCTACCACCACCATATTTAATAATGGCTGATCCTTTAAGTCTCCCGGGCAGACGTCGCATCGTTTGTCTTCTGCCATACGAAGTAATTTGACCACTTTCCCAAAGATGCGGCCATCGCGTTCAAATAATTGCACATGACTACGAGGTTCTTTGTCGTAATCGTCAACAACCATCCATTTGCCCGTAATATCAGGCATCGTATTATTTGATGTGGGTACTTCTAAATCGGTAGTTACTTGGCTATCTTGAGCAAAAGTAATTAATGCAAATAATAGGCAGAAAGCCGATAAAATAAATTTTCTCATTTCGATAACAAAATCAGTTCTGTATGATAAGGATGTATATCTAACCAATGAGGGGCGGAAATATGGATTAAAAAGAATTAGATAATAATACCACAAAACTACACTAACCCTTTACTTGCATCTACAATATTTCTACTGTCAGCCTAATTACACCCTTGAAAGTAGGTTTAACTCCCCTGTTTGAAAACCGAACTTAAATTTTATTACCTTATTATACGCGATACTAATACTGTGTAGATCTTCCAAGTGCCTGTAACTTGGGCACTTAACCTCATCATTGAAAATAATACGAGTACCGAAAACAATACTTTTTTCACAGCACAAAATAATCACAAATAACAAAAACACACAAGATAAAAAGTTTAGGTAGATTAGATAACTTCAGGATACATAAGTAATCGTCTTATTCATCTAACCCACCCAACTATCGCTTACAATTACGCTTTCTTCCTCTTGGCAGCGCGCATTTTTGAAGGATTCGGCCTTGATTTACCGAAAGAACCGCGCGTGATTTTGCCGCGTTTTGTTCTAAAATCTCCTCTACCCATAATGTGTAAATTAAATAATAATGTTAAAAATGAGCGGCAAAAATACAACAAAAAATGGCGTTTGAACAAATAAGCAATAAGATTTTAATAAAGGTGGGATTAGGGAAGACGATTTTAGGCATGAAGAGGGCATTTAGTGGTACTAAAAAACCGATGACTACCGAAAAGAGAGGCAAAATAAGGCCGCCCAAATTGTGCTTTTGTTAAAATATCATTGCTAAATATCAGAATATTGATTTTGTTTGTACCTTTGCGTAAATTTTACACCATGACTTCTTTACAACACGCCGAAGAGGCACTAAGCGAAGCGTTCAATCAGAAAGGTGAAAGGATCAGTCCGGTACTACCTGAACACATAAAAAATTTCTTGATTGATATTGATGGTACAGTCTGCGATGACGTACCCAATGAGGAACCAGAAAGGATGGGCACGGTACTACCCTACCCCGATGCGTTGGCCATACTCAACAAATGGTATGAGGAAGGCCACGTTATTTTCTTTTTTACGAGCCGAACAGAAGCACATCGACCAGTAACAGAAGAGTGGCTCAATCGCCATGGCTTCAAATACCATGGTATTCTATTTGGTAAACCACGCGGTGGAAATTACCATTGGATCGACAATCATATTGTCCGTGCAACACGGTTCAAAGGTAAATTTACTGATTTAGTGGTGCAAAATCGTGAAATTGAGGTTTTTTCCGAATAAATTTTTAATATTTTCCATAAATGAACGTTCTTTGCGTCCTATGCAAGAACGTTCATTTGTATTTATCGCCCTATTATTTGCGCTTGGCGCTATTGGTTTTTCTATTGCATGCCATCGTTGTACTCCGGTTTCGAAGGCTCAGGTATCTGTTAAACCCGAATCTAACTTTAAGATTCCATACAATTTAGAAGCCCCCAACTTACATATTCCACTAAAAGATTTAAGTCTTCAAGAAATTTCAGGGCTGAGTGCAACCCCTGAAAAGCATATATTTTGTTCCATTTCTGACGAAAAAGGGGAGTTTTATTTGCTCGACTTAAAAGATAGTGGCAAAATAACACGAAGGGTAACCTTTAAAAATAAAGGTGATTTTGAGGGTATTGAAATGGTAGGTGATATAGTATATGCCATTAAAAGCAACGGTGAACTATATGAAATATCAAACTGGCAAAATAGTGAAACGCCCTCATCTAAGGAATACCAATTAGATCTAGGTGGATCTCATGATATTGAAGGACTTAGTTTTGATAAAAAACGAAATATGCTGTTGATTGCCAGTAAAGAAGATCCAGAATCCGATACCAAACGGTTTATTTGGGGATTTGACTTAAAAACAAAGCAATTGGTGTTACCGCCACTATATTCCATTAACCCTAACGATATCGATGCCATCGTAGCGATAACTGAAGACGATAAATCAAGGCATTTTAGTACCTCAGGTATAGCAATCCACCCGATTTCTGGTGATATATACTTAATTTCAACTGCACTAAAACGGTTGGCGATCGTGGACTATGCCACTGGCCAGATTAAAGCCTCTGTGAGGATTAATAAGGATGTTTTGCCTCAACCAGAAGGTATTGCTTTCGATCAAGAAGGAAATTTATCAATTAGTACGGAAGCAAAAAAAGGCGATGCAGCCATTGTTATTTTTAATTTGCTTAAACTCTAATTTTTTTTTACTGTTAATATACAGCCTCTATGTCAGGGGCTGTAACTTTGTGCCCGCTTTCAAAGCATTACTATCTTATGGCAATTATTGAACTTAAAATACCTAATCTCGGAGAATCAATCAGTAGTGTGACTTTCTCCAAATGGCTCAAACCCAATGGTTCTATCGTCACACTCGATGAACCGCTTTGTGAAATTGAAACAGAAAAAGCCAATCAAGAAATTTCGGCTGATAAACCCGGTAAACTTACTTGGGTGGCAGAAGAAGGTCAAGACCTCGATATTGGTGCAATTTTTGCCCGTATTGACACAGATGCAGCGTCCTCTGCTGTTGCTGTAGCCGCTGAGCCACAACCTATTGCTGCTGCCCCTGTAACAACAGCACCAGCAAAAACCGAAAATTACGCAACTGGTTTTCCCTCTCCTGCGGCTGCCAAAATACTTACCGAGGCGGGAGTGGCTGCTTCATCGGTACAGGGTAGCGGCAAAGATGGTCGGATTACAAAAGACGATGCCCAAAAAGCAGCCTCCGCGCCACCAACAGTAGCACCAACAGCCCCCGTGGCTGCTGCACCCGCGCCTGCACCTGTCTCCACGCCAGTAAAATCAAACGTTTCTTTCTCTCGCGACGAAACGCGTCAAAAAATGAGTAGGATGCGTCGTACCATTGCTAAGCGTTTGGTCAGTGCAAAAAATAATACTGCCATGTTGACTACTTTTAATGAAGTGGATATGAGCGCAGTAATGGCACTAAGGGAAAAGTACCAAGAGGCATTCGTTAAAAAATATGGTATTAAACTGGGCTTCATGTCTATTTTTGCCAAAGCATGTGCCAAAGCACTGCTCGAACTACCCGATGTAAATGCAGCGATTGATGGCGAAGATGTAATTTACCATAATTATGTTGACATTAGTATTGCGATTAGCACTCCAACAGGTCTGGTGGTTCCACCTCTACGCAATGTAGAAAGTCTTAATTTTGCAGGTGTCGAATCAGCGATCAAAGAACTATCGACCAAAGCACGTGATGGTCGTTTATCTATGGAAGAAATGACCGGCGGTACATTTACCATCACCAACGGCGGTATTTTTGGAAGTTTGATGAGTACGCCAATCATAAATGAGCCTCAAAGTGCCATATTAGGCATGCACGCTATCAAAGAGCGACCAATCGTAGTAGATGGCCAAATTGTCATCCGCCCTATGATGTATTTAGCATTGAGTTACGACCATCGCATCATTGATGGATCTACCTCGGTTACATTTTTGGTAAAGGTGAAAAATTTGATTGAAGACCCAACTACACTTTTATTGGATTTATAGTATCATCAACGATAAACAATAGTTATAAAACAAAACCCCTCCACAATACGTAAGATGTGGAGGGGTTTTTTATTTTAAATACTCAAAAAACGGGTCATTACTGCGCCAAAATATGCGCCATACGCAACATTTCCTTGTTCAGTGTTTTACTTTTTGTAATTGCATCGTGGAATGAGGTGTGTTCCACATTGTTATTTTTAAGACCTAAAGTGATCCCTGATTTACCGTTGAGCAGTGCCTCTACGGCGTTGAAACCAAGGACACTAGCGAGTACACGATCGAGGGTTGAAGGCGAGCCTCCACGCTGTAGGTGACCAATCACGGTCACTTTAATATCGTCGTAAATATCGATATTCTCCTCTACCATTTTAGCAATATCATACACTGTACCTAATTTATTGCCTTCGGCTACAATCACAATACTAAATAATTTAGAACGCTTTGCACCTCTTCTAAGTAATTTTACAAGATCTTCTATCGTAGTATCTTCTTCTGGAATAAGTACACCACCAGCACCACCAGCAATGGCGGTATGAAGTGCGATAAATCCAGAATGGCGCCCCATGACTTCTACAAAAAATAGTCGATTATGCGAATCGGCGGTATCTCTAATTTTATCTACGGCTTGAACCGCAGTATTAAGCGCGGTATCAAAGCCAATCGTAAAATCAGTGCCATATAGGTCATTATCTATTGTACCTGGCACACCCACAATTTTAATATCGGGGTATTCGTCTATAAATTTTTGTGCACCAGTAAACGTACCGTTGCCACCAATAACAATTAAGCCATCAATATCATTATCAATAATATTTTCGTAGGCTTTTTTCCTACCCTCTACGGTCATAAAACGCTGGCTACGAGCCGTTTTTAGAATAGTTCCCCCCCTGTGAATGATATTACTAACATCGCTGGTTTCTAAACGCTTAAAATCGCCATTGATCATACCTTCATAACCACGCATGATACCATAAATATGCAAGTCGTTATTGAACGCATTTCTGACTACAGCACGTACAGCTGCATTCATACCTGGGGCATCTCCCCCTGAGGTGAGCACAGCAATTCTTTTTATATCTTTTTTCATAATTGTCTGTTAATCAAGGTTTTTTGTATGAAATTCAGCAAGTGGATAAATAGGTTTACGCACAACATTGCCTAGTTTTAGTTTTCTTTCGTCCATACATTTTTGTAATATTTCTTGGAAATGGTACGCAATAGAACCTACAAAATGTACAGGGACAGACTGTGCGCCAGAGTACTTGAGTACATGACGATCAAGGAACTCGCCTAGAGAAGCCGCTACCAATGATTTAGTATAGGGGTGATCAATATGTTGCCCCAAGAAGGTCGTAAAAGTAGCCAAATATGAATTAGCACCTTTCTCATAAGCACGATCCTTTATACTGTGCTCACCTTCTGGGTGGGCCTCATTAAAAGCAATATTTAGATCAGTTGGTAATTCGCGATAAAACCAAGCCCTCAGCAATGCCTTTCCAAGGTGAGTTCCGCTACCTTCATCGCCTAATAGCCAGCCCAATGAGGGCACATTGTCCACAATCTTTTTACCATCATAATAGCATGAGTTGGATCCAGTACCCAAAATACAGGCAATTCCAGCAGAATGTCCACAAACTGATCTTGCAGCACCCAACAGATCATGCTCTACTTCAATTTTGGAACTGGGGAAACATGATTTTAAGCCATCCCTTACAATATCGGCACGGTGGTCGTCGTGAACGCCTGTTCCGTAAAACCAAATATGAGTAACTTGACTAGCATCCAACCTTGGCAGAAGTTGCTCTTTAACAATAGCGCCTATTTCTTCCGAAGTATGAAAAAAGGGGCTAAAACCTACTGTATTTTCTAATTGATGGTTTCGTTCGCCATGGACTAAAAGCCAATCACATTTGGTCGAACCGCAATCCGCTACTATTGTCATCGCTAAGTTAAGAGTATAATTGTTTGATAATAAATAACTTATAAATTAATTTAGCCCTCGTGTAAAAATAACACGAACTACTAAAGGTGCAAAAGTAGATTTTATAAAGGGATTTTGGTAACAGAATATCGAGTTTATCAAAAAAAGATTATTTTTTTCTAATTAAATAATTGATAATCAGTGATTTAACTCAACTTAAAACATTTACTAACAAAATGGTGAAAAAAAATATTGCGAATTAAACACTTTTTGTTTTATCTTTGCAAAAGTTTTTTATCTATCAATTCAGTTTATCTATGCCACAGACTCAACAAAATTTTACGGAGTGGGCGAAAACATACAGCAGCAGAGTACATCCCGCACCAACAAATATCTGGCAGCGCAATGACGGTTTCCTTTGGAAAGCAGCCGTTTTGATTGGGCTTACGTATATTGTTTGGGCAGACAAATTTTCATTTACCTTATTAATAGGTACAAAAGAATCTACCGCCTTACAGGAAAGTATTTCCACATTATCCATATTTGGCACCTCGGAGCAGTCGGAAAACAAGACACGCTCTACAAAGAAAAAGACAGCCGCCAAACTTGTCAATGAGATCATACCTAGTGCTCCGGGCAATTCGAGTAGTAGTAGAGATGAACGATGTAAAAACTACATAAACCGGTTTTCTAATATTGCCGTAGCAGAGATGAGAAAGTTTGGCATCCCGGCGAGTATAATTTTAGCACAAGGCTTGGTGGAGAGCAATTCGGGTTCAAGTTCTTTGGCAAGTAAAGCCAATAACCACTTTGGTATTAAATGTTTTTCCAAAAATTGCTCAAAGGGACATTGCATGAATTTTTCTGATGACAGCCACAAAGATTTCTTCGTTCGATATCCTAATGCTTGGAGTAGTTTTAGGGCACATAGCGAATTCCTAAAAAAAACGAGCAGGTACAGCCATTTATTCAAGTCACGTGATGCAACAGTCTGGGCTAAAGGGCTTGAAAGATCTGGCTATGCAACAGACAAACAATATGCTGAAAAATTACTGGCTGTTATTGAACGATTTGATTTAGAGCAATTCGATCAATGATCCACAATTGGGTACAATGACGTAAACACAGGATCAAAACAATTTGATTTCTTTCTTTAGGCAGGGTAGTGTTGAAATGATCGGAATGTTTTTTTGTTTTTTTTATTAAAAAAGATAAAACAATTAAATCAAATCAAGTACTTGATAATCAACAACTTATTTAATTTTAAAACAGAAAAAAAGTGAAGCAGAAAAAAAAATCTTTAAAATATTTTGTTTGTTTAAAGTTTTTGTTTTAAATTTGCATCGAAATTAGATGAAGAATAAATTTTGTTCACAAAAAAATAATTGTCATGATTAAAGATGATCGCATAGAGTTAAATGACCGTTTCGTGCAGGTCTTCAAAATGTTGGAAGCACAAGGCACCATCGTTAAAAACGATCGCAACGGTAAAGGCGTAGGTGATGTAGCCGAGCGAGTACTCGGTAATAAATCCTACGGACACATTATTCGCGCTTATTTAAATGCGGATAACAAACGAGTAATCGACTATGGCCAAGCCAAAATGTTTGCTCGAGCCTACGACATTAATGAAACTTGGATACTGTATGGTATTGGAAATCCATTCGGTTTTGAAGCACCGCAACAAGGCAATGCCTATGAAGGTGTTCCAGAAAAAGGGAATATTCTTTTCACCACCATTAAAGCATTTGCGGGCAGTACGCTTGGCGCTGGCAGTGATGAAGACTATTCTACGTTTTCTATTCCTGGGGTCAAAGGAAGCGGACTTGTCGCTTTTCAAATTGAAGGTAATTCAATGGATCCAGTTATCAAACACGGCGATATTGTTGTCTGTAAAGTAATTGATAGCGTGAATGAAATTCGTGATAATGAAATTTACGCAATTAAAAGCAGCGGAAATGTTTGGGTGAAATATGTTCAGCGCATGCACAATCCTAAAGGAAGAGTAAGCCGACTCAAAATGATTTCTGCCAACTATTTCGACAATGACCCTTTTGAAGAAGAGGTAAATGAAACGACTCGCTTATATAAAGTGATTCGAAAAATTTCAAATATTTAGTATATAAAGTCTTGGGCATAATTAATTATGTCTTAGTACTTCAAGATAAATAAACCTGCTGTTTATTGTTTTCGTCGCCTCCCTGCGTTAGCCGCAGAGGAGGCTTTTTTTGTAATAAGCCGTTGTAAAAGAGTGAGTCGCCACTTAATATCTTAATAAATTAAAAACTATCTCCACAAGACGCATGCCCCTAATTAAATATTACTCCAAAATTTTACTATTTTTATTAAATTTTGCTTATTTTTAAAGATTCGGCACGGTATTCGCAAATGTTCTTAATATTTCTTAGCTAAAGTTAATACATTTGCGCTGACGAGCAATATTACACCCCAAATACCTAATTAACATTTGGTGATTATTGTCTTTAAGAGCGGTTTATAGTCCTCCCATGCCTAATTTAAATAGTACATCATTAATACCTAAGCATAAATCTAGTACTTTACTGGGGGTATATGCGTTTTTTGCTTTTTTTGCAATTATTGCGGCAATAACAGGTTTGTCTGAGTTTATTCGTAGTAGCGCCCCTTCTATTGATTTGGCCAACCTAATTAGTAATGAACAGGACGGCCTACCGCTTTTGGCAAGTGTCGCAACTGTGCCATTTATATTATTTTTACTTTTTCAAACGATTATTCGCTGGTTACACCAATTTAATATTCCAATACTGCCCAAAGGTATTGCCCTTATCTTAGCATCTTTGCTCGGTTATCTTATTGGTATTTTTATATTACCCTCAGAAGCCCAAGACAATTTAGCACTTACGATTGGAGGAGGACTGCTGATCGCCATCCTATTTGAAATTTTCACCGATCAACAAGAGACTGGCTTTGGTTGGGCACTATTCGGCATCATTGCCATAACAATATTCTCTAGTGGAATGTTATGGGGGCATATTAAGGAGAGAGATATGCAAATTCGCCAGCATTATGCTTTAAGTTTAGCCGCCGAACGAGATACCGTCCACTCTGAACCTCAATTTGAGCATTTTGTTCAGGCTGTTCAATCTGACAAACAACTACCATTTTTACTCAAAGCATGGCCGATAAAGCCATCAGCGGATTCAATAAGAGATTACTTGAGTAAGTTGGCATTTAACAATAAGTATATTTTCAGGTATTATAATCTTAAAATTTATGCTTTTGATAGGGCGGAATCTGTACCGCTTTTACTTGATCAAACAGAAAACCGCAATTCGATTGAGGATATTTGGAGTAAAGCCAGTACAATTGGCTCATCGTCATTACGCTCAGACTATGCACCTGATGGAGGTCATCGTTATTTGACTCGTGTCAGCCTACAACGTATGAACGATCCAAACCACTTAGTTGAAATATTTTGTTTTTTTAAAGAATCCTTTCCCCAACAGAGCCAAATATACGCTCAACTGTATAAAGATCAATCCTTTAAAGAATTAAACCAGTTGAATCGGTATGATTTTTCAATCTCCCATAAGGATCAATTAGTTGTTGAACAAGGTAGTATTTCCTCTGAGGCATTAAATACACCTATATCGGCTGGTAAGACCATAGAAGTACGTGCATCTGGGCGAGAAGAGACCGTTGGTGGATCTGAAAATGGCCAAACAAAAGCAGTTGTCGGGCGGGAAGAAACAGGTCTGTTAAAAGCCTTATACTTGTTTGCAATCCTTTTTGCATTTGCCACCACCCCAATGCTCGTGGTTGGATTCCTTGGCAGTTTCTTACCATTCAAAACCAATTTGATCCCATCTGCAAAAGGCTCTTTAGGCCGTCGGATACACTTCTCCTTTTTAGGGTTGTTAGCCTTTGGCTTCATTGTGATTGGCGTGGTTACCTACCGCCATTTTTCCACCACTGCTCTGGAAAATGAAGCGCAAAAAATAGCCGAACGCGCGCAGTCAACCCTCACACATTTGCGCCTTTCCAATATTAATATTGCACCAGATTCTATTGCAATCGTATTAGGTCCTAAGTTAGCTCAATTTGCACAGAGCCTTAACGTAGATGCCAATTTATTTGATCGAAATGGCAATATTGTCTATTCAACACGTGAAGACTTACGGAGAATTGGTGTTTTAGCACCTAAAATGGATCATAATGCTAAACTTAAACTAGATAAAGGAGATACTTATACAGAGGTATCTGAAATGGCCGATAAGCAACAATTTACGGTTAGATACACTGCTATAAAAAATCTTAAACAACAAACTATTGCCTATATCGGCCTCCCATATCGCCTTGATGCAGACAAAACCGCCCCAGATTTGTCTGATTTTATTGGAATATTGGCTGGTATTTATACTTTTTTATTATTAGCAGCTGCTGGGGTAACTTATTTAATTTCTAATTCAATTATACGCCCAATCAACAATATTGCCGAAAAAATCAAAGAATTGCAGTTAGAAGATAAAAACCAATCCCTAAGTTATGGAGGGGATTCCAGTGACGAAATAAGTGATTTGGTCAATGAGTATAATACAATGGTAGATAAGCTGGAAGACTCCAAATTGAAACTTGTTAAACTAGAACGAGAATCTGCTTGGCGTGACATGGCTCGACAAATTGCCCACGATATTAAAAATCCATTGACGACCATGAAATTGTCGATGCAGCAATTAGAGCGTTTATCTGGCGACCCTACCCAGGCCGCCGCTTACCTCAAACGTTCCACGGGACGATTGATTGAGCAAATTGATTCCTTGGCACAAACCGCTTCGGAATTTGCTATGTTTGCTAACTTGGATAAAACAGCGCGCTCCCCTGTCGAAATCAACCATTTAGTAGAAAGTGTTTTTGATCTGTTTGTGGAACAAAAAGAAGTAGGATTAACCTTAGAGTTACCCGAAGAAAAATATATCGTAGCCGCTGACAAAAACCACTTACTTAGGGTACTTAATAATTTGGTTATCAATGCGATACAAGCGATTCCGTCTGATCGAAAAGGTAATGTAAAAGTTGCTTTGTTACGCATAAAGGATAATGCTATTATCAGAATAAGCGATAATGGCGGTGGTATTCCACATGAAATTAGGGATCGAGTATTTGAGCCGAATTTTACTACTAAAACCTCCGGAAGTGGCCTTGGCTTGGCTATTTGCAAAAAGATTATTGAGGCACACGAAGGAGATATTCGATTTGAAACAAAAGATAATGAAGGCACCCAATTCTTTGTTGAATTACCCATTATTGATACAAAAAAATGAGTACTAGTTTTGAAACATCCGATCCAGTAATTTTTACGGGCGACGTTGGTGGCGTTCGCATCAATCAAGATTCGCCCGTAATGCCGCCCTGCCCTCCTCCAGATATTCAAATAGAACATTGGTTGGAATCCATTCAGATACTTCAAAAAAGGCCAGCAAAACAGTTGTTTTTGACACATTATGGCCAAATTAATAACAAAAAAGAACACCTTGACCAACTCTCCGTTCGGCTTTCTGATTGGGCCAACTGGATGCTACCCCACTTCAAAGCGCAAACGCCAATAGAAGAAATTGTACCTCAATTTGAATTATACGTGGCACAACAACTCAAAGAAGCCAACGTTACTACCGAAGATATAGAGCGTTATAGTAAAGCGAATCCGGCATTTATGTCTGTCGCAGGTCTTTTGCGCTATTGGAAAAAACAAACTCAAGTTTAAATTTTGCTACTCTCCCAACTCGAAAATCAGCATATCCTTATCATTGGCGATATCATGATTGATCGCTACCTTTCTGGTAATGTTACACGTATTTCACCAGAAGCCCCTGTTCCCGTTGTACATTTCCAACAAACATTTGATCGCCTCGGTGGTGCAGCTAATGTTGCGCTGAATATCAAGGCGTTAGGCAGTACTCCCCTACTTTGCAGCGTGGTAGGAAACGATGAGGATGGTCGTATTTTTTGCAATATGCTGACCGAATTGAATATTTCGAACGAAGGAATTGTGATTGACCCTAGCCGAATTTCTACTGTAAAAACGAGAATTGTAGGAAATCACCAGCAAATGCTCCGGATTGATAGAGAAAATACTTTTGATTTAGATGATTTAACTGCTAAGAAAATTCTGGAAAAGTCAAATTTTTTAATGGAAAAGTATAATATTGGTGCTGTTATTTTACAAGACTACAACAAAGGCGTATTGACATTGTCGGTTATTCAAGAGATCATTGCAATGGCTAAAAAAAGAGGAGTCCCTGTCGCTGTTGACCCTAAAAAGCATCATTTTTTTGCGTATAAAGGCGTAACACTCTTTAAACCTAATTTAAAAGAGGTGAAGGATAGCGTGCCCTTTTTGGTAGATTCAAATTTGGACACATTGCACAAAGCATCTTCTTATTTAAAAGAACAATTACAGAATCAATGGACAATGATTACCCTTTCCGAAAAGGGCTTGTTTTTAGATGCGCAGGAAACGGAACAGGGGCAGATATACCCTACCACTCCAAGAAATATTGCAGATGTGAGCGGTGCAGGTGACACCGTTATTAGTGTTGCCGCCTTAGGGCTAGCAGCAGGCATAACACCAGCGGAAATAGCCGTATTGTCCAACCTCGCTGGAGGCCAGGTATGTGAAAGGCAGGGCGTAGTTCCGGTTGATAAAGACTTGCTAAACAAAGAGTTAGAAGAGTATTACGCCTGATTTTTCTTTAATAAGTCCAATACGGGACGTAGGTCAACCAACCCAGTAATAAACGCCAACGCTAGTCCACTTAATAAGGTGGCCACAAATTGTGTTGGCCAATTCATATCATTTACACTATGGAAGAACCATGCAGAGAAGGCAATTGCTAACGAGAACAAAGCAATTCGGCCAAATCCAGCCCATGTAAACTGGATTTGGTAATATTTATAACATAAAAAAACCATTCCCACAGCAACAAATAACTGGGTAGCCAATGCCGCATAAGCAGCACCTATAGCCTTTTGGGTAGGAATCAGGGTGAAATCTAATATCAGATCGAGGCAAAGCCCTGCCAAAAAAATCTGATTCATCGACCTCATTTTGGCACCCGCCGTAAGTAATGTGCTAAATATATACGTAACGCAAATTGCTACAAAACTCCAAATCAGTATCCCACATACATCACTACGATACGCAATATCTGATTTGCCTTTGAACATAAGAGCAATAATATCTTGCCGATGAATGAAAATACTCACACAAGCGGTAATACTACCCGCCCAAATCAACCTAAAACTGAGTAATGTGAGCGGCCTAATATCACTACCTGCTGCCAATTGTCGAGAAAACATGGGCAATAACAGCGACGCAAATAAATAACCAAACATATTGAGCGCATCCAGTAAACGGTAACCGCCAGCAAAAATATCCGTATGGTAATCACCATCGGGCAGTATGCGTTCGAGTATAATCGCATCGAGGCGGGTATATGCGCTCATCAGCAAAATAACGATAGCAAAAGGAAGACTCTTTTTAAAAAGCACCAAAATTACGGGCCAACCCGTTTTCAAATTAGTCAGTAATTTGGGACGCAAAGGTATCTGCGATTTTGAACGCAAAACACCATACACTACAAACATCGTCATCAATAAAGCCACACTTTGTGCTAAAACAAACCAAATAATAGGAAAAACACCCGTACTCGTTCTATCGTGCCACCACAGTGCGAAGCCGCAAAAGAACAGCATGAGCAATTTATCCAAGGAAGAAAGTAAACTATCTATTTTGTAGTGTCCTAAACCACTAATATTGGTTCGAAGGAAAAGCGTCATTTGCACCATAATCTGATTGCCCAACAAAACCGCCAAAAGCCATAATGCCTCATTATGGTAATTGCCGATACTATATGCAGCAGCCATTGCAACAAAAAAATAGACGAAACTTAGACAAACCTTAATCACCAGCAGACTAGGAAAATATTTTTCCAACAGATGGGATGCGCTACTTACATGACGTGCATTAAAATTTTGAAGCCCAAAATCGCTAATAATTTGAAATAGATACGCCCAATTCAATAAGGCAAAATAAAGGCCATAAGCACCTTGTTCTGTCCGGTTCTGCACCGTAAGATCAATGCCAAAGATAAAAAAGGGCTTTATCAGTACATTGACGAAAACAAGCAACAAAATATTGATAAGGAATAGTTTACGCATGGCTAGTTTCTTCTAAATGCCCTATCGTAATATTCCACGATCCGTTCGTCGGTGATGATATCGCTTTCCTTGATAGGTTGGCGGAGTACAATGCCTTCCAGTGTTCTACAACGGCTCAAAGCGACATATAATTGACCATGTTCAAATGCGCCGCCGCCAAGATCAAGCAATACCTTATCAAAGGTTTTACCTTGGCTTTTATGAATAGTGATGGCCCAAGCCAATTTAAGCGGGTATTGCACAAATGACCCAATTGCCTCAGCCTCAATATTGCCACTAATATCTGCCTTGTAACGCAAAATTTCCCATTCCGATTTGACTACAGTCACAAGTATGGAACGGCCTGTATTATCCGTTGTTTTTACAACGATGCGCTCGTCAGAAATCTCAGCAATTGTACCAATTGTACCATTGACATAATTTTTTTCCGAATCATTCTTGATAAACATCACTTGGGCACCTTTGCGCAGCACCATCGCGGCCTCAGTTGGGTACATGGACGGATCAAATAACCCCTTTACATCTGCAAGATAAGTAAATTTAGGTGTGAGTAAACGCTGGATTTCATTATTATTGATACGCTCTGCGGTTGCATTTCTGGCGCAGAGTGTAATATAGCCTTCCGTTTCCGAAAAATTGGGATCGAATCTTTCATTCAAATCTTCTAAATCATCAAAATCCACATTTTTCAACCGAACTGCTTCTAATAAGCGCAAAAAATGGCGGGAATCTTGGCGATATACTTTTCGTAATTCTAAGTGTTCCATTTGAAACTGCCCATCCTGTAGCACATTGGCCGAGAAAAAATAAGGCGAATTATAATAATCTTGAAAATAGGATCGCTCCACTGGATCATTGGTCACGACTGGGGGTAATTGGAACAAATCCCCTACAAAAATCATTTGTACCCCTCCAAAAGGTTGGTGGTTTTCGCGGTTACGGCGTAGGAAAATATCAATTCCATCCAAAATATCGGCGCGTACCATCGAAATTTCATCAATAACAAGTACTTCCAAATTTTTATAAAGCCGTAATAGGTCTTTTCTTGTCGTTTTTTTTCCTGCTTCCTGTGCTGTTAGAATACGAGGTGGAAAACCGAAGAAGGAATGAATCGTTTGACCAGATACATTCAGCGCAGCAACGCCGGTGGGTGCCAAAATGGCCATTTTTTTCCGCGTTGTTGTTTTAAATAAACTTAACAAAGTACTTTTGCCCGTTCCCGCTTTACCCGTCAAAAATAAACTTGTTTTCGATTTTTCGATCAAATCCAAGGCATATTTAAAGTCATCGCTGAGTACTAATGGTGTTTTTAACTGCATGGTGCAAAATTATGTAGCCTTGATGAATTATTATCGTCTAATTGTACGTTATATACTTAATCAGTAAAATTACTTTACACTTTAACTTATAATTGAAAAGCGCGATCTTTGCGGCGGGAATGAATATGATTCCATATTTCACTCCAAACAATGCAAAAATATCATCTAAGTACTTATGAAAAAATACACTTTTTTTAATTTCATCCTCCCCTTATTACTACTTACCGTAACGCTAAATGCTCAACAATCCTCTAAAAGTAAATCAAAGGATCGTTTCAGGGAAAAAGATAGCCCTGAAAACAAAGTAACCATCCGTAATGTGACAGAAATAAATACCAAATCTACCGATTATAGCCCCGCTTTCTACCAAAACGGGTTGGTATTTGCTTCTAGTTCCAAAAAAAATGGTGCCCAAGATAAAAATACGGGTGAAACTTTTTCGGAACTCTATTTTGCCCCCTTCGATCCCAACGGAGCACCAACAGCGCGCCAAAATTTCTCTTTGGATATTAATTCCAAACTGCACGAAGGCCCTGTAACTTTTAGTCGTAATTTTAAGACGATGTTCTATACCCAAAACAATCAAAAGGATGGTGTGCAAAAAGCAGACCGAGATGGTAAAGTTAGGCTCAAAATTTACGAAGCAAAAAAAGGGGCGATTGATTGGATACCCAAAGGTGAACTCCCCTTCAATAGCAATGACTATTCCTGCGTACACCCGTCTTTGAGTGCAGATGGCAAAAGAATCTATTTTGCGTCCGATATGGAGGGTGGTTTAGGCGGTTTTGATATCTATTACAGCGACAAACAAGCCGATGGCACATGGGGTACTCCCGTAAATGTATCCGACGTAAACACGGAAAAATCGGAATTATTCCCATTTATTCACCCAAATGGCACCTTGTTTTTCTCTTCTACTGGCCACCAATCTAACCTCGGCGGGCTTGATATTTTCTTTTTAGGAACGGATTCGGAAACGAAGAAACCAGTTGTTTTCAATATGGATAAGCCATATAATTCACCCGAAGACGACCTCGGATTCATCATTAATGATGAACTGAATAAGGGATTTTTTACCAGTAATAGAAAAGCAAATGAGCAAGGCTTAAATGGCTCTATTGGTAAAGATGATATTTGGATGTTTAGTATTGAACAAGGTATCAGGCAAGTACGGCCTACAGCGCGGGAAGCCTCTATTGTGGTCACCGATGGCCGGACAGGAAACCCTGTTTACGGCGCTGAAATAAGGGTACTTAAATCGTCCGGTGAAGGTTTTGTCGATGCAGACAATAGTGTTTATGAACTAGACCTGCAACCGTCACCTGAAAACCCTACTATATACAGCATGCAGTTGAAACCAAAATCTGCGGATAAAATGCGAAGCGCAGATTACCATACCGATACAAAAGGTAATGCCGATGCAGATTTTCTACGTTTCAGAAGTTATATGCTATTGGTCAACCACCGAGACTACCAACTTTCCCAACAATTGGTAAGTATCGAAGATGAAGATGGAAAAGCAATTATAAATATTAAATTGAACAAAGCACCCGATTGCCACCGCGCCAGTGGAACGGTTTTAACCGATCAATTGGGTACGCGTATTGGGAACGCCAATGTTAAGTTTGTTCATAAAGCAAGCAATAAAACCCAAACAGTGCGTACCAATTTGAACGGAGAATACGATATTTGCCTCAACGAACAAGGAGAATATTTAGTAACCGTTGAAAAAGCGGGGTTCCAATTGTCCAATTATAGTTTCGCAGCACAAAAAGAGCGTACTGACTTACAGGAAGTGCGCCTAAGACCAACCAAGATAGGAGCAATGCCAAAAGAAGAATCACCATTAGCCAATGGTATTCAAAATGGATCATTAATTGTTTTGGACAAAATTACCTTTGAACCTAACCAAAGAACCTTAAACAGTTCGGCGATACGTGCGCTAGACGGTCTATTTGAATTGATGAGCCGTTACCCAGAAATGAATATCGAACTCGTTGCACATACAGATACCCGTGGAAACGCCGCTTCAAATCTCGATATTTCAAAAGAAAGAGCAGAAAATGCTCAAGCGTATTTGGAATACAGGGGCATCAAGGCATCACGTATCCAAACATCTGGGAAAGGCGGTACAATGCCGCGTAACCAATGTGCTGTAGGTGTTAATTGCAGCGAAGAAGAGCATTTGACTAATGTTCGTTTTGATGTAAAAGTAACTTTTAGCCAACCCTAATTTCATCATAAAACATTCATAATGAAAGGTTTATTTGTTTTTATTATTGGAATTTTCAGTTTTTTCATTAGCGTGGTATGGATGCTCGTAAAAGCATTTGGAAATATTGCCGCCCAACCTGGATCCCGACAATGGGATTCCCTCGTGAATCGGCTTCGTACCGTGCTGGAGCAGGAAAAGGCTAATCTTATTCCTTGGGATGGCAAAGATCTGATGCCGCTACTTTCTTTGAGCAACCTCAAAAACCATAGCAAATGGTACGAAACTGGTAGTACAAGAAAAGGCACCATTGATACCATTTATCAAGAACCGGTGATTGCTGTTGCTGAAATAAGTCTGGGCAAATCAAAAATTGCTGTTGCCCGCACGAGTAACCAGGAATTTGTTTACCGAATCAAAGATAAAGATGTTGAAATATGGGTCAATAGCCAACCTTATGCTGTGTTATCGGGAGGTGCGTTATTGGCATCTGGTAAAAACTCAAAACTCTTAGCGCAAATACAAGCCAATAACGACGAGCGCTCGTTGCCCGTAGCATTGGGGAATCAAACCACTTTGACTTTGAGCAACCCCGCCTTGCCACCTTTATCGCCTAACCCTAGAGCCATGCTCTTGCTGAGGGACTTGAATGCCGAAGAAGAAACCGCCGCGTTGTCTTTGGCTATTTTGTACCAATTAAGAAACGATAAAAAATAAATAGTTTTAATTTTATGAAAAAATTACTCATAGGCTTTGCTGTCCTACTCGTTTTATTATTGGGTGCAATGGTATCCATTCCCTATTTTTACAAAGACGAAATTGTTGCCGCTATTAAAAAAGCAGCCAATGACGAACTTACAGCACAACTGGATTTTGAATCCGTTGATATTTCGCTGTTTCGCGAGTTTCCAAAATTAGCAGTTGGACTCAAAAACCTCTCTGTTATAAACGGCCCGGGAGTATTTGCCAATGTGCCGTTACTCAAAACAAAACAACTGGATGTAGCGGTTGATCTTTGGGCCGCTATTTTTGATAATAATATCATTATCAAAGGTTTATCAATAGATGAACCTGAAATGAAAGTATATGCGCTCTCTAATGGTGCGGCCAATTACGATATTACCAAACCTGCTCCGCCTACGACCACGACTACCGAAAGTAGTCCAATTAAACTCGAATACTACGAGATTAAAAACGGAAATATTCTATACGACGACCGTGGCCTCGATATGGTAATGGAGATGAAAGGTCTTAACCATAAAGGCAAAGGCGATCTCGCAGCCGACATTTATGATTTTGTGATGGAAACCCGCGTTCAGCAACTTTCAGTCAACTATGGAGGTGTTCAATATTTGCGGAATGCCAAAGCAGATTGGGATGCAACCATCAACGCTGATATGGGTAAAATGCGTTTTACCATGAAGGAAAATAAGGCCAAAGTAAACGATTTGACCCTCAATTTAGATGGATGGGTAGAAATGCCTAACGAGACCGATATTTTGATGGATCTTACTTTTGGTACACCTAAAAACGATTTTAAATCCTTTTTGTCTATTATCCCTGGTGCTTATACGCAAGATTTTAATTCCGTAAAAGCAGATGGAACTATTGCATTTTCTGGGTCGGCTAAAGGAAAATTCAATGAAACTGTTTACCCTAATTTTCAATTAAAACTGAATGTAGGCAATGGAAGTGTACAGTACCCTACCCTACCCCTTGGCATAAGTGGAATCAATGTAGATGCCTTAATCAATTCGCCAGGCCCATCTTTGAATCCTATGACATTGGATATTTCCAAATTTGCTTTGAAAATTGGTTCAAATCCGGTAGAAGGTTATTTCAAATTAAAAACGCCAGTTACTGATCCAACCATTGATACTAAGATAAAAGGTGTCCTCAATTTGGCAGAATTATCCAAAGCATTTCCAATGGAAGGTGTCACCTCATTAGCGGGTATCATCAATGCGGATATTATGATGAAGGCTGCCATGAGCCAAATTGATGCTCAAAAATACGAGGAAGTAAATGTTTCAGGTGCATTAGGTATCCAAAATATGATCTACAGTGCCAAAGGTAGCCCAACGGTCAATATTCAAACATTACAATCAGAATTTTCTCCACAGAAAGTAACGGTGAGTAACTTCACTGGAAAAATCGGGAAAAGCGACATTAGCGCGAATGCTAATATTGACAATGTTTTGGCCTATTTTTCGACCAATAAAACTATGAAAGGAACGCTTAGTTTCTCCTCTAACTTATTGGATGCCAATGAAATGATGGGTACCGAGCCTGCTACTACCACTACCGTCCCCAATGACGTGCCAGCCGATACGGAAAAGGCATTTGATCGGTGGGATTTTAATGTGGATGGCAAAATTGGGCAATTGCTCTATGAAGATTATAAGATCAACGATATGCGTATGACAGGCCATTTTTTACCTAATAAAATGAGTATTTCTGATTTTGGGCTTAAAATGGGTGAAAGCGATTTGTCGGGTAATGGTCAAATCGACAACGCATGGAACTATCTATTTGATAATCAAACAGTTGTTGGCACGATCAATCTGAGATCTACTTATTTTGACCTCAATCAGTTTATGACTGATGAACCTGCGCCAGCGGGTCAGCCTCCGGTAGAAATGGGTGTTATTCCAGTACCTGAAAATATGGACATGACCATCAATGCAGATTTCGCCAAAGTAAAGTACACCAATATGGACCTGAATGGCCTGAATGGAGCCATCGTTGTGAAGGACAGAACAGCCAATTTGAAAGATTGTACGGCCACGGTATTAGGCGGCATGGTGGGGCTTACCGGAGCATATAACACGCAGGATTTGTCGAAGCCGCTGTTTAATATGGACATGGCAATGCAAGATTTTAGTTTTAAAAACGCATTTTTGCAATTCGAAACGGTAAAAAAACTGGCACCTGTAGCGCAATTAATGGATGGCAAATTCAACACTACCCTATCCATGAGTGGCTTATTGGGTAAAGATATGATGCCAGATTTGACCACTTTATCTGCTGCTGGATTTATTGAGACGATATCCGCAATTTTCAATAATTTTAAACCGATGAATGCTATCGGAGAAAAATTAAATATTGATTATTTGAAAAGGCTGGAATTGGCCAATACCAAAAACTGGTTTGAAATTAAGGATGGATTTGTAACCATCAAACCCTTTGATGTAAAAGTAAAGGATGTTTCTATGATTATTGGCGGCAAACACGGTATCAGTAGTGACATGAATTACCAAATTACCACTAAAATACCACGCAAATCCCTTGGAACTGCCGCCAACAGTGGTCTAAGTTTTCTTTCTTCGGAAGCATCAAAAGTGGGTGTAAGTATTGCTCAAGGTGAATATATCAATACCCGTTTCGATCTTACAGGTTCTTTATTCAATCCTAAAATGGCCGTAAAAGTGTTGGGTAGCGATGGACAAGCCACTATGCAGGATGAAATGAAGGCTACCGTTGCGGATTATACCCAAAAAGCAAAAGACAGCGTAACCAATATGGCCAATCGCGAATTGGATAAAGCAAAAGAAAAAGCCAACGCAGCGGCGGATAAATTGAAAGACACCGTTGGCAAAGTGGTGGACAAAAAAATGGATGAAGCCGCGAAAAAAGCAGCAGAATTGGCCAAAGAACAAGCCGGAAAAGTATTGGGAGGCGAAGCCGGACAAAAAGTAGGCGATGCTGTGGGCGGTGCTGTTGGACAGAAAGCAGGAGATGTAGTAGGTGACAAAGGAAAAAAAACGGTAGAACAAGCCCAAGATAAATTAAATAAATGGGATCCATTTAAGAAGAAGAAAAAAGAGTAGAGACTTGGTTAATAATATTTTATAAATAATAAAAAAGAACCCCTTGTCACGATAAGTCGCATCAAGGGGTTCTTTTTTTATAGATAAAAAACGGTCTATGCTAAAATATTGGCCATATCGGTACGTTCGCGCACGATACGCACTACTTCGCTGATCGAAATACGATCCTGTTTCATGGAATCGCGTTCGCGAATGGTTACTGTATCATTCTCAATCGTTTCAAAGTCTATTGTTACGCAATAGGGCGTTCCAATCGCATCTTGGCGGCGATAACGGCGACCAATGGCATCTTTTTCATCGTATTGGCACAAGAAATGCAATTTCAAGCGATCAAACACCTCGCGTGCTTTGCCCACTAATTCTTCCTTGTTTTTTACGATAGGCAATACCGCGCACTTAACAGGTGCGAGCGACGGCGCAAGGCGTAAAACAATACGTTTGCTATCCTCGCCTTGTGCATCTGGTACTTGCTCCTCGGCAAAGGCATTGCTCAGGATCGACAAAAACATACGGTCGCAACCTACCGAAGTTTCTACCACATACGGCACATAATGCTCATTGATTTCGGGATCGAAATAGGTTATTTTTTTACCTGAAAGGTTCGAGTGACTCGACAAATCAAAGTCGGTACGCGAGTGAATACCTTCTAATTCTTTAAAGCCAAATGGAAAATCGTACTGTACATCTACTGCTGCATTAGCATAGTGCGCCAAATTATCATGGTCTTTAAACTTTAGTTTTTCAGCAGGCGTTACGGCTTTATGCCAAGCCATACGCTTCTCTTTCCATTTTTGATACCATTCCATTTCGGTGCCAGGACGTACAAAAAATTGCATTTCCATTTGCTCAAATTCGCGCATACGGAAAATAAACTGGCGTGCTACGATCTCGTTACGGAAAGCCTTACCGATTTGAGCAATTCCAAATGGTATCTTTTGGCGCGTTGTTTTTTGCACATTGGAAAAGTTGACAAAAATACCTTGCGCCGTTTCTGGACGGAGGTAAAGTTTACCTTCTTCACCAGAGATATTGCCCAATTGGGTAGAGAACATCAAGTTAAATTGACGTACTTCAGTCCAATTGCGAGAACCCGAATCTGGATCAGCGATTTCCAATTCATCAATAATGGCCTTTATATCGGCCATATTTTCCTCTTTTAGGGCTTTTGCAAGGCGTTTTTCTATATCAATAGCCTTTTGGGTATATTCCAAAACACGTGGATTGGTTTCACGGAACATTTTTTCATCGAAAGACTCCCCAAATCTTTTGGCGGCCTTTTCGACTTCTTTTTCTGCTTTTCCGTTCATTTTATCAATTTCCCCTTCGATGAGTACATCGGCGCGGAAACGTTTTTTGGAATCTTTGTTATCGACCAAAGGATCATTAAAAGCATCCACGTGACCCGAAGCCTTCCAAATTAATGGGTGCATAAAAATAGCACTATCAAGACCCACGATATTCTCGTGCATTTGCACCATAGCGCGCCACCAATATTCTTTGATGTTGTTTTTCAACTCAACGCCCATTGGGCCATAGTCGTAAACGCCTCCTAATCCATCATAAACTTCCGAACTCGGATAAACAAAACCGTACTCTTTACAATGCGCTACGAGGCGCTTAAATAAATCTTCTTGCATGGGATATTTAATTTCGAGGCGCAAAGGTCGTAAAAAGAGCCTATACATAAGGTATTCAATCCAACACTTTTTTAGGGAAATATTGTGATTAGGAATGAAATTTAAATAAAACAATACCTAAACACCATTTTTGGAAGCCAAACAATAGTACCTTTGGCACATCCAATGCGCTGTAAAACAGGTAAAAAGCGTATTCAAGATTGAATTCATGATGCAAAAAGAGTGGTTCACAGAATGGTTTGACTCGCCTTATTACCATATTCTGTACAAAAAACACGACGAAAAGGAAGCGCAACGTGCCTTAGATAACCTATTAAGTACGCTCCACTTGCCGACAGGGGCTACCGTAATGGATTTGGCTTGTGGCAAAGGTAGGCACGCTCGCTATTTGGCGGAAAAAGGGTTCGATGTGACGGGTTTGGATATTTCTATCCAGAGTATTGAATATGCCAGCCAATTTGAACATGAACATTTGAGTTTTTTCCAGCATGATATGCGTTTGCCCTTTAGAATCAATTACTATGATGCTGTGGTTAATTTTTTTACCTCATTTGGGTATTTTGATAATGATGCAGATCATTACCGGTCATTAGTTAATATTAGAAAGGGTTTAAAACCTAAAGGTCTGCTTTTACTCGATTATTTTAATTCTGATTGGATACGCTCCAATATTATACCTGCTGAAACAAAAATAATTGATGGTATTGAGTTCCATGCCACAAAATGGACTGACAAGGAACATGTTTTCAAAAAGGTAACTTTTGAAATAAACGGACAAGAGTATGCTTTTCAGGAAAGAGTTCGGTTATTTAGCCTGATTGATTTTAAAATGTTGATGGAACAATCAGGTCTTACGATTAAAGCGATTTTTGGAGACTATGAATTATCGGCTTTTGATCCCATTCGATCAAAAAGGATGATTATAATTGCAGAAAAATCATGAATGCGTATTTAGACTGGTTCATACAACTAGATTATCAGGTATTTTTTGCAATCAACGACGGCATGTCCAATGGATACTTTGATGCCATTTTACCTTGGTGCAGAGTACCTTTAATTTGGACACCATTTTATTTATTTATCTTAGTTTTTGCCTATTCCAATTTCAATCGACGAAAATTTGTTGTTTTTTTACTAGGCTTAGTACTCACCGTAGGTTTAGCAGATACCATTAGTTCTAAATTTATTAAAAAAACGGTTTGCCGCGAACGCCCTTGCCACAATGCCTTGATCAGCGATCATGTCCATTTGCGTATTGAACGATGCGGCAGTGGTTATAGTTTTACTTCGTCGCATGCTACTAATCATTTTGCGGTGGCCATGTTTCTTGGTGTTTTTTTTGCACCTTTTACGCGGTTTGCTCGGCCATTGTTATTGTTTTGGGCTGCATTGATCGCATTTTCGCAGGTTTATGTTGGGGTGCATTTCCCTTTAGATGTCGTTTGCGGGGCAACAATAGGAGGCATCATAGGGTGGCTGACAGGGGTCTGGGGGTATAAAATGGCGTAGGGGCTGCTCAATTCGTAATTCAAACAGCCCCTACACTAGGGTTTATAATTCAACATTCATTTCCAGTAGTGCATTCCTTAATCCGTCTGTGCCTAAGAAGTGAATACCTTGCATCCCAACAGATTTGGCCGCCTCTACATTACCAAAATTATCGTCGATAAATACAGCGGTGTGCGCTTCCACCTCGTAACGGCTGAGCAAAAGGTGGTAAATATCGGCGAATGGCTTGCGTGTCCGCTCCGTACCCGATACCAAAATACCCTCAAACCACTGCAAAAACTCATAGCGCTCTAAAGCAACAGGGAATGTCTCATCGCTCCAATTGGTCAAAGCCAACAAACGGTATTTGCCATCATCGCGCAATTGGCGCAATAATTCTACAGTGGGCTGGATTGGGCCACCCAACATGTCTTCCCATCGACCATAAAATGCGCGAATTTCAGACTCCCACTCAGGCCATTCTGCTACGAGCATTTCCGTCGCATCGGCTAGACGACGACCTGCGTCCTGCTCTATATTCCAATCGTGCGTACAAATATTGTCAAAAAAGAACTTTCTACGGTCGTTGTCGGGAATAAGATCTTTAAAAACGTATTCAGGATTCCAGTCGATGAGGACTCCTCCAAGATCAAAAACGATGGTTTTGATGTGCATGAAAAATATAAAATTAGGAACGCCGAATTAGTTCGACGCTTTTATGGTGAACGAAAAAATTAAAAATGTGCTTATGAAACCGCAAAAGTAGATTATTTATCAAAAAAACAAAAAAACTAATAAAATCCCAACCATTTATAAAAGAATAACGTTAGCCAAATATACACTTTTTTTTCAAAATCATAATCAATTTCATCATGAAAAAAACACTACTTTTTATTCTTCTAATTACTGGTCTCTCTACTGTTTATAGTCAAAATAGCGGTCCTATCATTTGCATAAAAGATTACTGTACCGGTGAAGGTATTGAAGACGTGTTAGTTAGCCAAGACATTGGATTAGCAATGCCATCATTGTCATCCTTTATCCAATTTACGAACACAATCGGTTGTACTTTTTCAGGTATTTCACCTTTAGTACCTGATACAACACTGGCCATTCGAATTAAGCGTGAAAGTAATCCCCTCAGTGGCATATCCACTCACGATCTTGTATTAATAGCCGGTCATATCAATGGCACACAACCCTTTACCTGTCCATACCAATGGATCGCTGCCGATGTAAACAATGACCAAGTAGTGGATAACAAAGACGTTGTTGATTTAAGAAGTCTGATATTGGGGACTTACACATTTCTACCCAACGCTCCTGTTCTCAAGGTGTTCCCAGTTGACTTTCCAATAGACCCGGCCAATCCATTGGCCAATCCGTTTCCTGCGCAACCTTTCGTTTTCCCAACCAATAATACCCCTACTGATATGGCGTACTATGGCGTGTTTACGGGAAGAATATCTACGGGTTGCGATTGTTTGAATTCTAGCACAACTACACTAAATGATATCAATCAAATAGTAGTTGCACCAAATCCTACACAAGATTGGGTTATAGTAGAAGATTTGAGTGCATCAGGTACTAATAATTATGTCATTTACGATATAATGGGTAAAGCAGTAATACAGGGGGTACTTACAGGTAAAACCACTCAAATATCATTAGCCAATAACCCAAATGGTATCTATACACTGAGTGTCCATTCCGAAAAAGGAATTTACAAAACAATGAAAATCAGCAAGATATAAACTTACTCTCGGTATAAAATGGCGCGTTGAAACGTTCCTATTGGGTACGTCAGCACTTCTGGTATTGCCTCACCTTGGTGTGTGCTATTACCGGTAGTGCTGGCGGCTTTTTCGGCGCCCGACATTACCTCAAACACCAGTACTTTGTCCGATATTTTTTCGTAAGTACACAGTATCCTACTGCCCTGCACAACAAACCAGCACATTAATTTATTGCCGTAGTAATACGATTCCATCGCGATGGTGTTTTTTTCATCCACTTTCCAAATTCCTTTTGCCGGATTAACAGGCACTAATTCGTAGGGACGCCAATCTTGGTCTTTTGATCCATAAATTAACCCGAATGTATAACGTCCTTGTGTGGAAGTATCCAATTTGGCTATTTCGACTGTCATAGACACCGATTGCCCCGCGCCCTTGCTATTGTAAATCTGCAAAGTCCCCGTCCAATTGCCCGACCATGATGCAGGAAAGGGCAGTGAATCAGTTTGGGCTTGCCCCATGAATGGAAACCAAAGTACCAAAGCATAGGTTATACAAAATTTGATGATCTTCATAAGTTAGATAAAGTGCTTTAGTGCACTTTTTGTCGTGCAAATGTAATTCGTTAATGACAATTAAATAGTCCTTTAAAATCGAAATCCCAAAAAAGAAATATTACTTTTGCACCCCTTTTTTAAAAAATGGTATATTTATGACAGAATTTTTTGAATTACTAAAATACACGATTCCAGCATTAGTGGTTTTTGCTGCGTCTTATTTTACGCTAAAATCATATTTAGATGCACATTACCGCGACTTGGCAATGCACAAGAAGATTGAGGCGCAAAAACTAACCTTGCCCGTCCGATTGCAGGCTTACGAACGTTTGATCTTATTGTGCGACCGAATTACGCTGCCCAATTTATTATTGCGTATTCGCTCAAGTGCCATGACCGTAGCAGAACTTCGGGGTGCATTGATGATTGCCATTAGCCAGGAATTTGACCACAATACGTCGCAACAGTTATATGTTTCTGATACGCTTTGGCAGATTATTACCATAGCCAAATCGGATAGTATGACATTGGTAACAAAGGCAGCAGAAGGCTTAGAAGATAATGCTCCTGATGAGCAATTGATCAACCGATTATTTTCTGCCTTAGATCAATTGGGCAATGTGACCTCTGTTCAAATGGCTCAAAATGCAATCCGAACAGAAGCCGGAAATTTATTTTAGTGCTTTTTTTGTTTGTTTCTGAGCCTGATTTAACAATTGTACTACAATATACAAATGATTGGTTTGGTCGCAAAATATAAATAATTGATTATGAACATATCTATCAAAATACGCGATAACAAGATTTTTTCAATGCAAAAATAAAAGCGTAATTTGTATGAGTTGAGCAGTATTTAGGGGGATTACAAACAGGTTGTTTTTACAAAATTATTATTGGCAAGATCAAGTAATCCACAATATTTTGATCTTATTGTCAATAACTAATGCGAGGCAAAAAGAGCAAACGCTACTTTAGTTTATTCTTCACATTTAATCAATTGCCAATTATTATTCTGCAATATTTAACTATTTAAGTTTTTATAATTATCATTGATAATCAATGGTTTATATTTCCGAAACATCATAAACCCCTAATAATCACTTAGTTAGCCTACTACCAACAAGGCAGTGTTAGTAAGTATGGGAAAACTGGTGAGTAACTTTTTTATAGAAAAAAAAGTCAAAAAATTTTTTCAACCCGAATAGTTGACGCACCTTTGTCGTCCCGTCGCACTAAAACGGTTTATTTTAATTTCTTAATAAGGATCGCCTCAAAAAAATCAAATATATCCATTAGGTATGACTAACGACAGCCAAATGGTATGGGACTCTTGTCTGCGTACCATCAAGAAGAATGTAAGCCAGCAGAGCTTTAAAACTTGGTTCGAACCCATTCGTCCTGTTCTCATCGAACAGCAGGTACTGACGATACAAGTGCCTAACAAGTTCTTCTATGAATGGCTGGAAGAACATTATGTAGGCATTTTAAAGCAGTGCATCCGCCAAGAATTGGGGGAACGCGGTCGCTTGGTGTATCGCATACCAGAGTCGGGAGGTACCGCGCAGGGTGGTCGCCCTAATGAGCCAATACGGGTTTCTTCTAAACCGTCGGCTGAAAACGATAATGAACCAGTGCCGGGTTCTTTTGATGTGGAAACCATCAAAAATCCATTTATCATTCCAGGAATTAAACGGGTCAAAATAGATCCGCAACTCAACTCTAGTTATACGTTTGAGAGTTATATAGAAGGTGATTGCAACCGCTTAGCGCGCAATGCTGGTATCGCAGTGGCCAAAAAACCAGGTGGCACTGCATTCAATCCACTATTCATTTATGGCGATGTAGGTTTGGGTAAAACGCATTTGGCGCAAGCCATTGGCAATGATATCGTAAAGCGTTTTGAAAACAAAGCGGTGCTGTATGTGACGATGGAGAAATTTACCAATCAGATCATCCAAGCCATCAAAAATAATGCGGTAACAGAATTTGTCAATTTCTACCAAATTATTGATGTACTGATCGTTGATGATATCCAGTTTCTTTCCGGCAAAGCCAAAATGCAGGAGATCTTCTTTAATATTTTCAACCATTTGCACCAACAAGGCAAGCAAATTGTACTCACCAGCGACCGTCCGCCTAAAGATTTGAAAGATATTGAAGACCGCTTGATCTCCCGTTTCAAATGGGGTTTGAGTGCAGATCTTCAAGCACCTGACTTGGAAACACGTATGGCCATCCTCGAAGCCAAAACAGACGAAGAAGGTATTGATATTCCAATTGATGTGCTGGAGTTTATCTGCTACAATATTAAAAATAATATCCGCGAATTGGAAGGTGTTATGATTTCGCTTTTGGCGCAATCCACTTTAATCAGAAGGACGATTGATATGGAGTTGGCGAAAGAGGTGATTCGAAGTTTTGTGAGTACCATCAATAAGGAAATTACCGTTGAGTTTATTCAAGAACTCGTCGCAGAACACTTCGATGTTCCAGTTGAAAAACTCCACCACGAAACCCGTAAGCGGAACGTGGTGATTGCCCGCCAACTATCAATGTATTTGGCAAAAAAAATGACTAATCGCTCGTTGAAGTCTATCGGCGAAACTTTTGGAGGACGAGACCACAGTACTGTTATTTACTCCTGTAAAGCAGTACAAGATATGATGGACACCGATTTGATCTTCAAGGACACGGTGGCTGAATTGGAAAAGAAGATTAAGTTGAGCCTGAATCAGTAAATTTTTCATGCAACATCAAAGTGCATACAAGGTAATTGCCCTATTTATTGCTCAGGTTATTTTGTGCGTTTTTGGCACTCAAATCTTTGTAATACGGGCAAATCCTTTTGCATTATTGCTCATTTCAGGATTATTTACTTACAATTGCGCACTGTT
>JBEAVK010000374.1:0-4662 GCA_041160955.1 Bacteroidota bacterium | reverse complement strand
GGAGTAGTTGGAAACCTTCAAAAACGATGGAAGTTTATGCCAATATTTCCCAAAATTACCGTGCTATCAATTTTACCGACCTGCGGATTGACAATCCAAATATCCGCGTAGATCCCAATATCCAAGATGAAAAGGGCTATACTGCCGATTTGGGGGTGCGTACCCGCCGCAATACGTGGTGGTATGCCGATATGACGGCTTTTTACTTGGCTTATCGCGATAGAATTGGTCAATTGCTGAAGGCCGACCAACCGCCTTTGTACAACGATTATCGTTTTCGTACCAATATCGCCGATGCGCGGAATATTGGAATAGAAGCCTTTGCCGAAGCCAATATTTGGCATTTAGTCGCCCCACGCGATTCGGTACGCCAGCTCACCGTTTTTGCAAATGCCGCTGTGATCGATGCCCGCTATATCAACACCACGGATGCTAGTATTCGCGGTAAAAAAGTGGAATTAGTACCGCCTTTTACCTTGCGTTTGGGCATTAATTATGCACAGCGCAGGTTCAAAGCAGGGTTCAATTGGGCATATACCGCCCAGCATTTCACGGATGCGACCAATGCACAACGCACAGCATCGGCGATTAATGGGATTATTCCGGCTTATGTTGTGGCGGATTTGTCGGCGGGCTGGACTTGGCGGAAATTTTCATTGGAGGCGAGTTGTAACAACCTGTTTAATACGGCTTATTTCACCAGAAGAGCCGATGCTTATCCTGGGCCTGGGATTATTCCCTCGGAAGGGCGTGGTTTTTTTGTTAGTTTTGGGGTATTGCTTGAGAACGCTCTAAATTGACGACTCAACGATAAACTAATACACTGTAAAATAAGTTTTTTTATATTTTGAAGGTGTAACCGACCCAGAATGGGTCAAATGTTTATAGAGCAATGTGGCTGTATGGCATTCGACCCCTACAGGGTCGCACGGGTATTGAAACCGCGATTTTGCTATAAACATTTGACCCATTATGGGTCGGTCAAGCGCAATAAATATGCTAAAAACAGAGACTTTAAAATATAAAAAAACTTATTTTACACTGTATTTATGCTTTTATGGGGAACGTTATTTACTTTCGTTTTATCTTTGACACCCTGTTTAGAACACTTTCTAAAAATGACTGTTAGCGTACAAATTAAAGACTTTTTTGACCCATATTTTGAAGCACCGCTTTCTGTTTGGGAAACATTTGCCCAATATTTAACACCCACTCATTTTGAAAAAAATGAAATCATAAAACATGCTCAAGATACCGAGCGCAAAATGTACTTTATTATTAAAGGCTCAATCGGTATTTTTCTATTTAAAAACAACCATGATATTTGTATTGATTTGTGCTACGAAAAAGAGTTTGCCAGTGATTACATGTCCTTATTAACCCAGCAACAAAGCCCATTATACACAAAAGCACTTGAAGATAGCGATACATTGATGATTACTTATACTGATCTTATGCAATTATACCGTACTCCAATTGGCGAAAAAATCAAAAATGTTGTTGCCGAAAGCCTCTTTATCCACAAGCAAAACCAACAAATTGACTTGTTGTACCTTACCTCGGAACAACGTTATAAAAAATTGCTCCAAGAAAACCCTAACGTTATTTTACGCACCTCCCAAATTCACCTGGCCTCTTATCTTGGTATTACACCTGAAAGTTTGAGCCGAATTCGGAAAAAGATTTTGAGCCACTAAGGAACGTGTAAATAATAACTTATCACTTTTGGCTGATTCCTTTTTACTCATATTTCGGCAGGCTCAATATAAATCCTGCCTATCTTTTCGTTTAAATAGCCCCACTATTCGCACAAAAAGATAATTGTCTGAGCAAAAACTAATCTAGCCAAAAATAACAACTTATTATTTACACGTTCCTAACCATTTCTTACCATTAGTCAATTTTTTTGATTTCCCCGCGCCCGTCCTTTGCATCATCTTTTAAATAAAAGCATTACTGATGATGAATAAAATCAAAATAACGATACTACTCTTGGGCAGTTTTAACGCGATTTTTGCTCAAAATGAGACACTGGATAGTAAAAAACGCTTGAATTTTGCTAAAACCTATTTTGAGATAGGTGCAAATATTTACCCCTCTTTCAAGGGGGCTGCCCTTAATTCCAGCGGCGAAATGGTAAACTCTAGCAATCCAGTGTCCGTTGCTCCTATTCTGAATATAGGTGGCTACCATTTTTGGGGTCATGGCGATTTTTATATCTCAATTCCACTTGCTAGTCTGTCCAAAACTAACCTTGAAAACCAAAAAATAAGCCTCAATGAATCGGTCGTGACGGGTTTGCGGTTTTTACCCAAGGCTTTTAGACCCAAACAACTTACGCCTGTTGTAGGGGCTGCATGGATTGTCTCGAATTTCAAACAAAGCAATAATGGTGCTAGCAATCCGATTTTTACGGAGAATGCCTTACGGCTGGATGGCGGTTTATTATACGGCAATAGTACTTGGCAAATACGGGGCGGTATCAATTATTACTTCAAAAATAATAGAAATTACCCCATGGATAAAACCCATTTCCAAAAGATAAAAACGCCGCCGTTTTCGGCCAATATCGGACTTGTCTATGCTTTTGAAACGACGAGCAAGGGCGTCAATAAAACAGAAATGGATCGCCTGAATAGTATCGCCGATTTCTCAAATCCTATCGAAACACATAGCCCCAAAGGCGATTGGTTTGTTGGAATAGGCACTTCGAGTGCCTTTATCCTGACTAAATCGGACTATAACCAAAGTAAAAACCCTTATTTTAACGCAAAAAGTATTTCAAAAACGTATTTTGATTGGGCCTTAGGCTATCATTTTAACCACGCACGATTGGTAACCAATTTATCGTTCCGACGCATTCCTTATCAGGAAAAAGCCTTTGGTGAAAACCAAAAATTGGTCAAGCAATCACTCCTTACAGAAGGCTTTTATTACTTGACAGATTACAATGGATTTACGCCTTTTTTGGGGATCAATCTTGGGTATGATAAGATTACTATGCACCAAAACGAAACGAATCTTGTATCAAAACGACAAATAACTACAGGAATCACCTTAGGTTGGGATATTTTGCCCAATAAAACGGAACAACCTTTTGTGCTGCGCACCAATTTAAGGTGGTTTCCGTTTCAGCAAGTGGAGGTCGATGGTGTTAAACACTCGCTCCATCAATTGGAATACAATGTCATTCAAGCCGTTTGGTATCCGGGGAGAAAAAAGAGGTAAAAAGTTAATCATTTTATGAAAATATACATCAGTATTTTTATCGTTTTGGCCGCCACAGGCGTTTTGCTTAGTGCAAATAAGTGGCTACAACAATGGCGTTTTCTCTTTTCTAATAATGCCTATGTTGATAATCAAATCAAATACCAAACGCTGCTACTATTGACCGCTTTGGGTGTTTTGATATTGACCTATCTGCTGAATAAAGAAAGTTTTATATCACTTTTTTCTATCGGCAATATCAATGCGCCTACCGAAAAAATGCCATTATTTGGCATAAAAGAAGGCGATAAATGGCTCGAAACCGGACTTTCTCTGAGTGTAGTGATTACATCCGTAACGGCCATTTTTATGTATTACCAACTCAAACCATATACCGTAAACTGGCATCTGCTGGCGCAAGGCATGGGTTGGATATTGCTGTTTTCCTTGACAAACTCATTTGGTGAAGAAGCCATTTATCGCCTGGGCATCCTGTCGCCTTTGAAAGGCATGTTGCCACCGACCAGCCTTTTCCTGATTTCAGCTGTTTTGTTTGGAATTCCGCATTTTGCAGGCATGCCCAACGGGATGATAGGCGTGTTGATGGCCAGTATTTTGGGTTTTGTTTTAGCAAAATCTGTTTATGAAACGAATGGTATTTTTTGGGCTTGGCTGATCCATTTTTTGCAAGATGTCGTTATTATTGGGACAATTTATATGATGAAAATGAGTGTGGAAACATTATCAAGTGCATCCGAATCCATTTAACCAATATTTCGGGATATACTGTCCGCCACACGCCTTGGATGCACTTGTTCAATTAAACTACTGAATAACACAGCCATGAAAATGTTGAGGAGTTAAAGGGGGCGCAAGAGAGAAACGGTGGAATAAAATAAAAAATCTGATATATAGTGAACGTATGTAAAACTTTTTCATCTACATTTGTGTCCTAATTGAATAGACAAATCTATTCAATTAGGACACAAAATTGCCGTTTTAAACGATCGTAAATAAATACACCGCGAGTAGGTTTGCATTTCAACCTAAGGATATCCAATGACTAGAGAAAGAGAAATTGAAAATGGTTTGATCAATAAGTTAACCGATCTAAAATATACGCCTCGCCCCGATATCCGGAATCGCGAGGTGCTTGAACTTAATTTTCGACAAAAATTTGAAGCATTAAACCGAGTCCATTTATCAGACTCGGAATTCGCCCGCCTCCGCGATGAAATTATTACCGCTGATGTGTTCGCCGCCTCCAAAATCCTGCGGGAACGCAACACCTTTCAACGAGAGGATGGTACGCCGCTGCAATACACATTAGTAAATATCAAAGAATGGTGTAAAAACGAGTTTGAAGTCATCAGCCAGTTTCGGATGAACACCGATGATAGCCACCACCGATATGATGTGATATTGCTAATAAATGGCGTGCCAGTAGTACAAATC
>JBEAVK010000362.1:0-2807 GCA_041160955.1 Bacteroidota bacterium | reverse complement strand
CATTTCTTGTTGTTCTAAAGTGCCATATTCTGTAGTAATTTTGGTAAAAACTGTATCTTTTTGTGCAGCAGCCTCGAAAGAACCGGTAAAAAAGATTAAAATTGCTGCTATGTGTATAAAGTTGATGTTCATAAAAAATGAATTAATGATGTTGAGAAAGGTGATTTATTTATGGTTGGTCTAAAATGATATTAGCAAAAGAGGTATTTATTTCCACTTTTGAAAATTGTTGTAACGCCGTTCGAATGGCGCGTTGAGTGTTGTCCGTAGAAGTTGGTTTGTCAAAATTGGCTGGAGCCGTTATTTGCCCATATTCAGTTGCCAAAGAAATATTGTGCGGTATGTTTGCAGTATTGTGCAGCACCACCTCCGATTTGTTGCCATTTACCTTGAGGTTGGCCATTTCGGGCGATGTTTCTACTTCTATTTTGCCGTATTCGGAGGTCACTGTGCAATCTCCGGCAATTGTATTCAAATGTACATTAGCGCGTTTGGATTGCACCTCTAAGGTGCCTTTTAGGTTTTTAGCATCTATATCGCCGTAATGGCTTTCTATCTTTATTTTGCCGCTCAAATCAGTCAAATGGAAGCTACAAAAAGAGCCATTAAGTACCAATCCGCCATCCAATTGACTAATAAAAGCCTTGCCAAATTTGTTGTTCAGTTCAATACTACAAGATTTAGGGGCGTGTACCACAATTTTGGCCTTCATATTGGATACCGGTGCTTTTTTACCCCCAACCAGCCCCAAATAAGCACGAATATAGATTTTTTTCCCGATCACCGAGGTCACAAATTGCCAAGTTTCCACATCAGATGTAGCGGTATCGAGGCTTGGGTGTCGTGCTGATAATTCGGCTTTTACATTGATGGACAAAGCATCAGAAGGTTCGATGACGACCTCTGCTTTTTCGCAATTAATAATGAGTTCGACCCCTTTTTTCCAGTCGATGGTTTTAGCAAAATTTTTGCTGACGACTTGAAGCGTGGTTTGTGACGACACTGCAATGGGCAACAGCAAAGCCCAAAGTAGCAGTAGTCTTCCGCTCAACGAGGATTGGATATTTTGCTTCATAATTTTAGATGGATTGCATAATTTTTTGTAATAAAATAGAGCGTTCGCGTTCAATTTGCACCAATTGAGCCACCAATTCAGGGTCATCGGCATATTGACCAATAGCGGCTTGCAGTGCCGTTTTGGCATCCGTCAGATCGTCGAGTTCCGATTTCAGTGCTTTAATACTCGGTTGTTCGCAAATCGAAAGTTGTTCTTTGCAATAGGCTTCCAGCAAAGCAAATGCAGCATCTTCTGGCGCATTACAGGTTTCGAGCAAGCGGTTGTCGATCACTGTATTGGTGCGGACAATCGTGCTTTCTTCAATTAGTTTAGGCGCGTTAGTTTTGGGTATCCTAGAGGGTTTTATCTGCTTTTTAGGTATAATTAAAGGTACTTTTTGTGTTTCTGTTGGGTGGATGCTCGGCGTTGTTGGACTCGGTACTGCTACCAATTCAGTGGTGGTGGCAGGTGGCTGTATCGACCATAAAGCAGCGATAATCAAGAACACTGCTGCTGCTGCATATTTCCAAATTGGGCGCACCCAGATACTCAGCCCCGTTGTTTTCGGCTGTGATTCCGTAACTGGCAATGCTGCTGCTATGGCCTCCCATATCTGAGCGGGTGGTGCGTATTGCGGCAATTCGGCCACCACTTCATCCAGCAGGATTTCGGCATCTAATACGGCTTCCAAGTTCATCCAAATATCACTAGGTGGTGTATATTCGGGCATATTGTCCAAAGCCGAACGTAAGGTTGAATAATTTTTATCTTCCATTATTTAGGCGTGTTTGGGTTCAAGGAATAACCAGCAGCCGTCAAAGTTTCCCTTAACTTGGCTTTGGCATAATGCAATTGGGATTTGGAGGTGCCTTCCGAAATTTCGAGCATAGACGCAATTTCGCGGTGTGCAAAACCTTCTATTTCGGCCAACACAAAAACGGCGCGGGCTCCTTCGGGCAAGGCTTGTATGGCACGTTCGAGGTAGTCGATTTCGAGGCCAGTACTGCCCCAATCCACTTGTAGATCTTCATGTTTTGGGCTCAATTCTACAAAGGCCAGTTTACGGCGGCGCAGGTGCGAAATAGCGCTCCGAACTACAATCGTTTTGATCCAAGCGCCCAAAGTGCTCCGCTGCTCAAAATCACCGATATGTCTAAATACCTGTAAAAAAGCATCTTGCAGCACTTCACCAGCATCCTCAAAATTGGAGGTAATTCGATACGCCACCGTGTACATCGCCTTGCAATACCGCTCATACAGCGTCCGCTGCGCCAGTCGGTCACCTAGTTTGCATTGTTCGATTAAAAGTTGATCAGTCATGTCCTGTTGTATGCTTGCGCAACAAGTCTAATAAATAAAGCATAACCTAAAGAAGCGATAAAAATGGAAATGGTTGGAATGGCTGAAAAAAAAGTGAAAATAAATCTCATTCCTAAGTGATCCGTCAAATGCGATGTTGAAAATAATTAGACCAAATCTGTCCTGTTTTTTTACCTTTGTTCGTATAAGTATTTGGCCATAATTAATTGCATAATTGAACGCAGGTATTTTTCGGCTATGCTGCTTCGGCAGGCTCAGCATAGGCGGAAAAGACCAAGTTCAAAATGCAATTAGTTGTGTCCAAATACTTATAATTACTGGAATAAAAATCATCATTAATGGGTGTCTAGTCTTATCAAATTTCTAATCGCGTTGATAGTAATTTGGCAAGATAGATACCCATTATTTGTTTAGGAGTACATAAATAATA
>JBEAVK010000196.1:0-41613 GCA_041160955.1 Bacteroidota bacterium | reverse complement strand
CCGTAGCGGTAAAATTGGGAGCGGTGCTACCATTCGCCAATTGGGCGATGGATACGGAGCAAGTAGTGAAAGAAAAGAGGAGTGCTAAGATGAGATTTTTCATAATTTTTGAAATTACAATAGACATTATACAAAACTAATTCCGTATAATATCTATTCAAAAATGGAATAACAGAACATAAAACAATACAAAAGTACCACTAAACTTGCAAACCATCGTTAAATCTACCCAATTTGAGCGTATTGTACATTAGCAGATGAAAGAAGGAAGGGAAAGAAGGAGAATATTGATCTTATTGCGCCGAAAAATGCACCTGTGGCACATAACCCGCCTTACGACGCACGCCTTTATAGTCCAAAACACAGGTAATCCAATACTTTACAGCATGGTTTTTAATGATTTGCTGGTGTTTGTTGTGGATGACACCTCTATTACCAGTCCACGCGCCTCTTGTTGGTGTAGCGGTAAGGGTGCTAAATGGGTTCACTCGATTTTGTAGTGGCATATTAATTATTTAGGGAAAAGCAACTTATGATGACTTTATTTCATTTTTGAGGTCTTCCAAGGCTTGTTTTGGGAGTCTTGTATTTTCTTGTAACTGATCTAACACTGGAATCAATACATTGCTATCGGCCAAACCACTTTCCCAAATTTCACGAATTACCCATATCAAACCCCGAACTTCCAAACCTCGTCGCTGACATTCTTTGCGTAGGTTGCCGTCGCCGCTTAATACAATGCCTTGTAACTGAATGGCCTTGAGCAATACAGATCGATCCGTGATACCTTTCAGACTATATTCAGTAAGCAACTGAACCGCATCCCTAATTTCGGTCGAATCCAACGACAATACCAGAAGTTTACCTTGCTCACTATAGTTTTCAAGTTGCTTTTTTTGTCTGCCCACTTTCACTTCTTCTACCACTAGGTCGGTTGTGCAGAACTCATAATCAAGTTAAAAAAAATATTCGAGCATTCCTGATTGGATCAGGTCAATGAAGACATTGGTGTCTGTGATGATGATTGTCATGCCAATTGGTCAAGGTCGTTTCTAAGTTCGCCTACTGTGACATTACGCAGCAAAGCACCTTGGTTGATGGTGATAATTTCTTCTGCTAATCCTTTGTACAGCAATTGGTTAAAGCGATATGCTTTTTCATCACCCGAAAAAACACCAGGCTCATTCAGATGATATTTTCGAGCGCGGTATCCCTGATTGAGTTTGGCAAACACATAATCATTGATGATGCCGAGGTTTTTGGCGCGAGCAAACATAGCTGCAATGGATATGCCCCAGTATTGTTTGAGCAAAGAGAGTTCTGGCAGATAAAAATGGAAACGTTGCACGTTCATAATTTCCCGCGCTTGAGTCGCTGGAAAAAGTACAGCACCAGAAAAAGTATGGCACAATTTTTCTCGATCTTGTTCGGGCATCTCATCAGGGAACATCAATACATGGTGTGCCAACTCGTGCAGGGCGGTAAAACGAATACGGCAAATGTCGTGCGCCCGATTGACCACAATTACACGTATATCTTTGGCGAATGCTTTTAGTCCGTCGAAATCTTTATCAGTCGTTAATTCTACCACTTTATAACCGCTTTCTTCCAACATGGCCACTACATTTGGAATCGGATCTTGTCCCAAACCCCATTGAATACGCAATTGCTCAGCGGCTTGCTCGGCTCCCCCAATGTCCTGAATAAGGTGCGGGTAATCAAATGGGCGTATCGGCTTTTCTTCTCGGATGAGCTGCTCCAAAGTAAGATAACGGCTCAATATCTCTGCACTTTGCTTCAGAATAGCGGCTTCGGTAACAGGTGACAGTTTTTTTCGTTTCCGAAATTCAAATCCTGTAAGTTCGACCTGTACTTCCGGCTCCGAAAAGAAAAAATCGACGGGTACATTCAAGGCGCGGGACAAAGCAATAAGGGTTTGGCTGTTGGGATAAGATTGATTGAGTTCGTATTTGCTCAAGGCTTGGCGGGTCACTATACCCTCTAGGCGATCTGCCAAGCCTTGAAGGGACAAACCTGCCATTTTGCGGGCAACAATAAGACGATTACCAAATAAGGTTGACATAAGAGACAGTTTGGTTGACAAAATTCAATACAAAATTAGGACTGTCAACTGATATATGCAAGTATTCGGAGAAAGAAATTATTTGTCGTTTGATTTTTAGTGCTTTATGGCGTTAGAGGTGTATTGTAAAAATAGATTTATCAGCGTGAAACACCACTCATAGACGATTTTACTTTTCTATTTTTCCCATATTATTTTCTATAACAGACATATTCAAGCACCTAAATCCTTCAATATTTTGGTAAATACAAAGATGTTTATATTGATCCTCTCCCTTTTTCAATTTTTCAAATACAGCGAATGATTTGCGATCTATATAAGGTGCATCTTTTTCTAATTCTAAATACAAAGTATCATTACTTAATTTACAGGTTCCCATGTAAAAATCCATTCCAAAACAAATACTCGTGTACTTAAAGACATTTTTAGGTCTTAATTTTATAATGGTATGGCAATTTGCTGTACCCTCCATTTCAGCAACGAGTATATTTTCACCTTCCCACTTTTCCCAATTTATTAAGCCTTGGGGTTTTACGACTACAATACAATTTAGACAAAAAATGAAGATTGCTACTAATAATCTTTGTTTATCCCTATCCTTTTCAGTAAAATATTTGAATAACTGAAATATGGCTATCATAAATAGGACAATCCATAGGATTGAGCCGAATAGGATTACAAAAAGGGTAGAACCATGCCAATAGCCAAAAAAATATCGGAAGAACCAAATGAGTGCCAATGTTAAAATTAATCCAAATATTATTTTCTTTTTTTTCATGTGGTTATTTTTCTGATTAGGAATTTGTAACCGTACACTTTTGTTTTTAGTGAGACATTTTGAAATTTGGACTGAAGTACGATACCCCAAGTGCGGCAAACCGGCTTTAGAAAAATTTATGCTGAGCCTGCCGAAGTATGCAGGTTTGGCTTGAGTGGTTTGACATAGGTATCGTTTTCCTGACGTCAGGAAAATGATTGGCAACCTCTTCCCAAGCATTGGTGCAGGCATTTTTGCTTTTTGAATAACTTTTTCAAAACATTGACGGCAGGTATCCAGCAGTTTTCTACAAACCATTTTATTTCGCTAATTTCTACACATTTTCACTAGCCGCCCGCACACTACCATATTTTTCCAACAAAGCCTTCGCCGCATCATAATCCGCAATACCTGTTACCTCCATCAGCATTTTTACACCGCGATCTATGAGTTTTACATTTGACAATTGCATATCCACCATGCGATTGCCCTTCACCCGACCCAATTGAATCATGGTGCTGGTAGAAATCATATTAAGGATCAGTTTTTGTGCCGTACCCGATTTCATACGCGTGCTACCAGTCACAAACTCCGGACCAACCACCGCTACAATCGGGTAATCTGCCTCCTGCAAGAGCGGTGCGCCAGCGTTGCAACTCAGGCAGCCCGTGGCAATACCCTGCGCACGGCAAGCGCGCAAACCGTGGATCACATACGGGGTAGTCCCAGAGGCCGCGATACCCACTACTATATCTTTTGCGTCAATATGATAGGCTTTAAGATCCTCCCATGCTAGTGTTGTACTATCTTCGGCATGCTCTACCGATTTGCGGATAGCACCGTCGCCGCCAGCAATAATACCAATGACCCAATCGGGTGGCGCGCCGTAGGTAGGCGGAATTTCGGAGGCATCTACCACACCCAAGCGTCCGCTGGTGCCTGCTCCGATATAAAACAGCCGACCACCCTCGCGCATACGTACAACAATGGCTTCCACCAAGGCTTCAATTTGCGGAATAGCCTTTGCAACGGCGGCCGGAACAGTATGATCTTCTTGGTTAATACCCGTGAGTATCTCGCGGATACTCATTTTATCCAAATCTTGGTACTGGGAACTACTTTCGGTAACTTTTTCCATCTTATATTTGCATCATGTTATTAAAATGGCTATTTACATTATTGGCAATTCTTTGGCTGTATGAGGCCATTACCCGTATCAACCGCGAGCGTAAAAATCGTATGAAACCCCCAAAAGGACCTACAAATTACACCGATTACGAAGAAATTAATTAATCGTGACTTTGAGTATTTTGTCTCCCACTTGCAATTGGTGTACCACTTCCATACCGCTTTTTACTTTGCCAAAAATAGTATAACGGCCATCTAAATGTGGTGCAGGAGAATGGGTAACAAACCATTGCGTGCCTTCGGTATCAAATCCGGCGGAAGCCATGCCTACCATACCTTCATCATCGTACCAAACTGGCCCTATTTCAGTTCGAATCGTATAATCCAATGCGCCATAACCATCACCGCGTGGGCAGCCGCCTTGTGCCACAAAATTGGGTACCACACGGTGGAATACTTTGTTGTCAAAAAAGCCATCTTTGGCCAAATTGATAAAATTGAGTACCGAACCAGGTGCCCACTCAGGATAAAATGCAATTTCAAAATCGCCTTTCGAGGTTTGTACTTTGGCGCGTGTTTCGGATTTAATCAAGGCAAAAGAAGCCCATTCGATCGGGTGATTAAAACCAGGTTTGGCTTGAATCGGTGGCGGTAATTCAGAAAAATAGGCAATGGCTTTTTCTAATGCCTGATACGCTTCTACATCACGGGGCATTTTTAATTTTGCCAATGACTCGTTCAGGTTGTCCAATCGCGCCGAATCGCGCATGGATTTATAATTCAATGCTTCTACCGATAATCCGCCGGAAGCCTCAGCGATCACACCAGCATCACCAGAAGCAATTAAATCGCGCAAATAATAGTACAAATTGCGCCGTGCATCCTTAGAACCTTCTCCAAAAGCCGAATAAAAATCGGGACGTTCGCAGATGGTACGCAAAGATTCAGCAGCAGCAGACTTCACCACAGGATACGCCGAACTGCGGCCTTTGTCATAAATCCATGCATATTGCCATACAAATTCTGATAAAGCACGCATACAAGCCGCCTGTTCGTAAGGATTAGACGATTGTTGATAAATTTCGCGCAAACGGAAATTGACATAGTCTTTTGATTCCTTGGCGTCGCGCATGCTGAGCCATTTATTGGATGCATGGTACAATGCCACTTGGCTTTGCCAAGGTAATGCGCCATTGTTACGCGCAATACGCCAGTAATAATCGCTGTCTTTGGCGCGGCCATTAGCAATAAAAAACTCAGAAGCGGTGCGGGAAACGTGAATATTGGCATCCGTAATGGCCGGAATAATCAATTGGCGGACGGTATCGTAATCAAATTTGCTCAACGCATTGATGATATTACATTTTACACGCCAGTCTTTTTCGGTATTAATGGCCGACGATAATAAGCGGAAAGCAGGCCCTGTTTGTGATTTTCCGATGCCTTTGGCCAGCGCCATCCGGATATCGGGGTCTTGTGCACGTACATAAGCGGCAGCAATCTGAACAGCTTGGCTACTATCGGGTGTGAGTCCTTCTGTTCGTGCTAAATAATGAGCAGCCATTAAACGCGCTGATTCTGGTATTTGCTCATCTGCACAGTATTTTACCATGAGATCGGTAGCCGTGGGATCGGTAATTTTACGTATCCCAAAACGGTATATAGCCCTGCATTGGCCTTGTAATAACAGCGTATCAGATGGCTGATAGGTCGTTACGGCTGCAATATTTTTGAGGGAATTTAAGGTGCCACATTTACCAATGGCCTCCAAAATAACGGCATTAAACCGTTGTTGTTGCGACATGGAATCGCCTTGTGCAAATCCATTGATCAACGGTATTTCCGCCTGCCGAGCACCTGTTTGTCCCAGCGCAAAAGCGGCAGCGATACGTACTTCGTCAACAGGGTCGCGCAATAAAGCACTAAGGGGTTGTACAACAGTAGAGTCGCCAATAGAGGTAAAGGAAAGTGCCGCAACATACCGCAATGTAGCATCTGGACTTTTTAAGTAAACGAGTAAACTATCTTTTATATGCCGCTCCCTAAAATCAAATACGCGTTGCACTTGTTTATTGGTTAAATCAACAGACACCTTTGTATTGGTACCATTCTTTTTATCCGTACCCGGTGGTACGCATGCCGATAAAAATAGGGTAAGTAGAATAAATAACTTTGCAATATAAGCGAAATAGCGCATAGGTCGTGTACAAACTGGATAAGGGGCAAAGGTAGCTCTTTTTTTGAATTGATTTGGTTTTTTCGCGCTCCTTAGCGTTTAATACTGACCATCATAGACCTTTTGGGCTGGCCCACAAAGCCATATATCGGTAAATTTGCCCTGATCTGTCGCAAAAAGGCGCACAGCAAGGTCACCACCCAAGGCCGATACTGGAATGTATTGGTTGCCCTGCAGGTTGTTGTGTAGGCTATAAGCAAGTGCGGCAGCGGTAACACCTGTACCACAAGCAAGGGTTTCGTCTTCCACTCCACGTTCGTAGGTACGGATGGACAAGGAGGTATTGGCAATGGGTTCAACTAAATTAACATTGATGCCTTTATCCTTAAATCTGTCGGAATATCGAATGGCGCGACCTTCAGCCACCATATCCTTATCTTGAAGTCCTGATACAAACGAAATATAGTGGGGCGAACCCGTGTTTAACACAAAAACAGTATCGCTCAGGCGTTCTATATTGGTCACATCATTCATGTGTAGTTCTACCCAATCGTGTCCGGTATGTCCATCGGGATGGTTTGAGATAATTGCTTCATGCGGCCCGTCTATGGCCAAAAATCGAAATTGCTCTAGTGTAAGTCCTAGATATTTGGCAAAAGCCGTAAAACAGCGGCCTCCATTTCCACAAAGGGTGCTTTCGCCGCCATCGGAATTGAAATAAACCATTTCCACTCCATATTCCTCGTGGTGTTGTAGTAAAATAAGCCCATCGCCGCCAATACCAAACCGTCGGTGGCACATTTGAGCAACAAGGGTTTTATCGGTACGTTGTATCCATGCTTTTTCGCGCTGGTCGATCATAATAAAATCGTTACCTGCGCCGTGGTATTTTGTAAATGGGATAGGCATTTTTTGTAAAACGTTTAAGGTTGAAAGTTATGGAACGTACTTATTTACAATCAGCGCTTACGCCTCCTACAAAGCGTTCGACCACTTTAATCTCAATAGCCGTTTCTGCGCCTTTAAACCCTTTAATATCCTCGTCTTTGATGGTATTAACATACTTTTCGCGGTATTGTTTGGCTAGAGGAAGGTACGACCAATGCCATTTTTCTTCATGGTAACCATACGGACGGGCCTCGCCAATGGGCGTATAAGGTTGGCCAAATCCGTATTCGGCGGCGTGTGTTATGAGCCATTGATACACTTTGGCATGTACGCCTTTACCTTCAAACGAAGGATTATTGAGGTCGTTCAAATCAATATCTGTACCCCAATGATGGCGCGAACTACCGGGCATGGACGAATATTCCAAAATACGCAAGGCGCGATCAACGGGCTCTTTTGTGTCTGCAAAACGCGTCCATTTCCCTTCCCATATTGCTTTTTGTTGGTCAAAATTGCGGGTGGAAGAAATGATGTTGAGACTGATACCGTCCTTTTTGGCCGCATCAAACATTTTTTTAAAGGACTCAAATGCTTCTGACTGCATCATCATACCCATTTTGGAGGTGTATGGTTTGCCAACGACAACAAAATTAGCATTCTTGGAGGGATTGAACCGCCCAGTTAGAAAATCGGTCGTTATTTCTGTATTACGCTCGACTGATGGCTGTTGTGTGGTATCAATAGGTGTTAGCATTTGTGCATTGTCAGCTGCAACTACTTTTTTTTGCTCCACCGATTGGCAAAACAACAATACATTGCACAAGGCAAAAAGCGATAAATATCTCATAGATTAACGTTCCTGTTGGGCAAGTAATATGATTTTTTGTTCAATATTGGTGGTAGAATAACCCTCAGCAAAGTGCAGGGAACGTACTGCTCCGCCACGCGCCAATACTAGATCGCTACCTACAATTTGTTCGGGTTTCCAGTCACCACCTTTTACGAGGATATCAGGTTGGAGGGTTTGGATCAAATCGTAAGGCGTATCTTCTTCAAAAATGACTACTAAATCCACCATTTGGAGGGCTGCCATTAGAAAAGAACGTGTTTTTTCGTCATTAATTGGCCGCCGAGGGCCTTTCAATCGGCTCACCGATACAGTGGCATTGAGACCTACTACTAAGCGATCGCCTAAATTACGGGCTTCTTCCAAGTATTGGATATGTCCGTAGTGCAGGATATCGAAGCACCCATTGGTAAATACTACGCGCTGGCCCTTAGTGTGCCAATCGGCAACGGTTTGTTGGGCATCGGCCTTTAACTGTATTTTATCTTGTATCGATTGCATTTTGAGTATTCATTGTTGGATGTCATTTTGTCCAAGTACTTAATATTTGACTACAACTTCTTGGAATAATTCGTTTTGCAATCCCCTTACCTGCATAGTTACAATTGGCTTATCGTTGTTCCATTGTATCTTGAGGAGGCCAAAATTCTTTTTTAGAATCATGTCACCTACTCGGAGTCTATTTGCTTCGGTAGTACCGCTTCGGATATGAGTCATACCGCTTGAGGTAAAATCATAGAGTGGATAAGACAAACCTGTGATGTCCATTTTAGATATTTCAGCCATGTGGCGGTCACCTGAAATAATTAGGGCGTTTTTTGGGTGTGTTTTTACAATCAAGGAGAGGATGCGTTTGCGGCAATTCGGAAAATTGCCCCATTTTTCATGTCCATGCTCATCTGCTAATACCTGAATACTCGTACTTATAATATTAAGGTTTGCTTTGCTATTTTTTAATTCGCTTTCGAGCCATGCCCATTGCGCTTCGCCCAACATATCACCTGTGGTATTGGGGATATAACGGCGTTGCTTTGTGGGGTCAGCAACAAGGCTATCACGAAAGTAACGCGTATCGAGTACAATGACTTTTACGGTTTGGGCACCTTTCCCAAAAGTGTAGGAATTATAAGCCCCTTCTCTTTGGCGTACAGGTGCTTTAGTGGGTACATCCAAAAAATCCATAAGACATTTTTTGGATTGTTTTTTCTTGGGGAATGTTTTGCCGGCATCATTAGCACCGTAATCGTGGTCGTCGTAAACACCAATTACTTGGGTTTTTTCGCGCATCTTCTTGTAATTAGGCGTATTTTTTAATGTTTTATACATTTTTGCCAAAGCCTTCATATCGGTAGTATCGGCATAAATGATATCGCCCAACCAAATCCAAAGACCTGGGTTATTGGCATTAACGGCATCCCACATCGTTTGTGGTTTGTCTAATTTATTGCATGAACCAAAAGCAATTACCGTTGGCACAGTCAGTGTGTCAATGGCTTTGGGTTTAAACGATTCCAAATCGGCAATTTCTACCTCTTCCTGCGGAGCAGTTTTAGCGGTAGAAGTTGGTTTCCCTTGCTGGGCAAACAAAGTGGAACACTGCGCAAGCAGCGCTAAACAGAAAAAGGAGCGAACGAACATACGTAAATAATTGAATCTAAATAAGCCTACTACAAACGACGAGATTACAAATATCGTACCGAGCATTAGTTAAAAGTATGTTATTGCCAAAAGGTACATCTACTTATTTTCATTCCTCAATAACATTATCAAAAAGAAAAAGCCACGATTCCGTAAGAACCGTGGCCTTTTTCCCGTATTTGTTGTTTATTTATTCTTGATAGAACTAACTCATGCCATGAGATACTCTAATGTTTTTTTAGGATGGATTAAAGCCATATTGCGACAAAATACGCTCTTTGAGTTCTTTGCGTGCAAAAAAGATACGGCTTTTCACTGTTCCCAAAGGCAAATCAAGATGCTCGGCTATCTCTTGGTATTTGTGTCCTTCAAAATGCATCAAAAATGGCACTTTGATGCTGTCGTCCAATACCTCTACGATACCATCCAACTCATTCATCGTCATCCCGCCTTCGGCACTATTAGGAATAGCGTGAGCACCAGAATCGAGATAAAATTGATTATCGGTTGTGTCCAATACCGTATTAGATTTGATACGCTTACGATAATTGTTGATGAAGATATTCTTCATTATAGTGAACGTCCAAGCCTTAAAATTGGTATCTGGCTGAAACTTGTCGCGATTAGACAATGCACGATATGCTGTTTCCTGATATAGGTCTTTAGCATCTTCTGAGTTTTTAGTCAGGTTATATGCAAAGGATAGCAATACACTTGTAAGGCTGCCTAATTTACTATCGAATTCTATGTATGTCATGGCAATATTCAGTTTGTTTAACTTTGATGGTACAAAGGTACAATAACTGTTTAACTTTTGCCTAATAAACCTTCAACAATTTTGTATAAAAATAGCAAAAATCAATTTTTGCAAATCAAAAAATTTACAATCAATTGATTATCAAACTATTAGCATTTTAATAAAAAAAATTTAAATAATTTTATTTTCAGAAATAATTGAAAATAAGATAAATGTGCAGCCGCCACCCAAATTCCCACATGGAATGTATGTTTATAGGGTGGAATGAAAAATCTGGTTCAATTCCCGTTAGATACGAGCGTTAAGGGGTACTGTGTATGGAGAAAAAGAAAAAGCCACGATTCCGTAAGAACCGTGGCTTTTATCCTGTATTTGTTATTTATTTATAGATAGATAATCTAGTCATCAATTGAACTAACGTTCTTTTAGGACGGGTTAAAACCATACTGCGATAAAATACGCTCTTTTAGTTCTTTTCGCGCAAAAAAGATACGACTTTTTACTGTTCCCAAAGGCAAATCAAGATGCTCGGCGATTTCTTGGTATTTATGGCCTTCAAAATGCATCAAAAATGGCACTTTAATACTATCGTCCAATACCTCTACAATACCATTCAACTCATTCATCGTCATCCCGCCTTCGGCACTATTAGGAATCGCATGGGCACCCGAATTAAGATAAAATTGATTATCGGTTGTATCCAACACCGTATTTGCTTTGATGCGCTTACGATAATTGTTGATGAAGATATTCTTCATTATGGTAAACATCCAAGCCTTAAAATTGGTATCCGGTTGAAACTTATCGCGATTAGACAATGCACGATATGCTGTTTCCTGATACAGGTCTTTAGCGTCTTCCGAGTTTTTAGTCAGGTTATATGCAAAGGACAGCAATACACTAGTAAGGCCACCTAATTTACTATCGAATTCTATGAATGTCATGGCAATATCAATTTGTTTAACTTTCGTGGTACAAAGGTACGATTAATGTTTAACTTTTCCCAAATAACCCTTCAACAATTTTGTATAAAAATAGCAAAAATTAATTTAAATAAAATTATGCTCTTGCAAATAATTGATTTACAATTACTTATGTTATTTAGAATGAGTCTATAAATATTTTTATTTTCAGAAAAAATTGAAAAATAAAAATCTTGGTCAATAGTTTTGAACACTCACTTCATATTTTACCTGTTCAACTACTGCAAAGACTACAATAATAAATAAGTGTTGCAACACTTATTTATTATTGTAGTTAAAAATCATGCCACCTTAGATAAATTGACAATTTGGCAGTTCATTCGTCAAATCCTCATTATCGCGGCTATCTTTGCGGCATGAATATTTCTGAAGCAGTGCCAATTAAGCGTATTTTGGGCATCGACCCCGGCACTAATATACTAGGATATGCCATTTTGGATGCTACCAAGAAAGATTTGGTGGTAGTGGAAATTGGCGTGGTCACTTTTGCGCACATCACAGAGGATCAAACGGAGAAATTAAAATACATTTTTGAACAAGTACAGGATATTATCAGACAGTTCAAACCTGCTGAAATGGCGATTGAAGCACCTTTTTTTGGCAAAAACGTACAATCTATGCTCAAATTGGGACGCGCCCAAGGAGTCGCCATCGCTGCTGGTATGGTAAATAATTTGGTGATTACGGAATACGCACCCAAAAAGATCAAAAAAGCCGTCACAGGTAATGGTAATGCTTCCAAAGAACAAGTAGCGGGTATGCTGGAAAATATACTCAAAAGAAAATTTAACGAAAAGCACTTCGATGCCACCGATGCACTCGCAACGGCACTCTGCCATTGGTACCAATCCTCTGGCCCACTCAAAGGAAAAAAATCCTACGCCGGATGGAGTGCCTTTGCTAAGGATAACCCTGGAAAAGTCTCTTAGAAACGTGTAAATCGTTCCTTAAATCGCTTCGGCAATTCTTTTTACCAAACCAGGCCCTTGATAAACCAATCCCGAATACACTTGTACCAAATTAGCACCAGCCGCTATTTTCTCTTGTGCCGCAGCAGGCGAATCAATACCACCAACACCTATAATAACAGGTATTGCGCCTAGTTTTTCGCGCAAATACCGGATCACTTCCGTGCTACGCGCCTGTACAGGAACGCCACTAAGGCCGCCCAAACCCATTTGCTCTACCTCCGCAGCGGTTGTTTTTAGTCCACTACGATCAATGGTGGTATTAGTCGCAATAAGCCCAGTAATACCCGTAGTTTTAACAATATCCGCAATATCATCCAATTGACTTGTTGTCAAATCTGGTGCTATTTTTAGTAAAATGGGCTTAGATACACTCTTTTTTTTATTTTCTTCTTGCAAAAGATGTAATAACTGAGTCAATGGTGCTTTATCTTGTAAATCACGTAAATTGGGGGTATTAGGGGAACTTACATTCACTACAAAATAATCGACCCAAGGGAAAAGGGTTTCAAAACAGCGCAAGTAATCCTCATGTGCTTTTTCATTAGGGGTCATTTTGTTTTTACCAATATTTCCACCGATAATGACACCTTCGGGCGATTTTCCTTGTTGGCGCAAGCGGCGCAAACGTTGGGTCAGTGCTTCCAAACCATCATTATTGAAACCCATTCGATTGATCAAGGCTTCGTCCGCTGGCAAACGAAATAACCGAGGCTGTGGGTTGCCATCTTGAGGTAGAGGGGTGACTGTCCCTACTTCAATAAAGCCAAAACCAAGCAAAGCCAACCCATGAATATGCTTTCCATCTTTATCAAAGCCCGCCGCCAAGCCAATACGGTTAGGAAAGTGCAAGCCCATAACGGTAACCGCCTGTTCTGTTTTGGATGTCACATACCAATGGCGCAATAACATACGTCCCAACGGATTAGCAGCAGCCAGATCCAATAATTGGAAGGTAAGATGGTGCGCTTTTTCGGGAGAAAGCGCAAATAATAGAGGTTTAAGTAAAGAATACATGGGCGTTATGAAAAAAGAGCGGCAAAGTTAGGTTGGAAATAAACAAAACCCGTTAGATTTTCTCAACTTTGCGCCGTCAATTTGAAAAGTCCTTACTAAATCACCATTACGACTTATCTTAGTCTTTAAAATTTTTTAATTTTTAATAATGAGTAGTGCATTGAAATATAAGCGTATTTTGCTTAAACTATCCGGAGAAAGCCTAATGGGCGACCAAAAATACGGTATTACGGCTACAATGTTGAAACATTACGCCAACCAAATTAAATTACTGCAAGAAATGGGCGTTGAAGTCTGCGTGGTGATTGGTGGCGGTAATATTTTCCGTGGTATTCAATCGGAAGGTACAGGTATAGAAGGCGTTACAGGCGACTATATGGGTATGTTGGCTACGGTAATCAATGGTTTGGCATTGCAGGGTGCGCTCGAAAATGTAGGTATTTATACCCGTTTGATGACGGCCTTGAAAATGGAAAATGTGGCAGAGCCTTATATTCGCCGTCGGGCTATTCGCCACTTAGAAAAAGGGCGCGTAGTGATTTGCGCTGCTGGAACTGGTAATCCATATTTTACAACAGATTCTGCTGCGGCGCTCCGCTCCCGCGAAATTGGTGCCGATGTGATCTTAAAAGCAACTCGGGTAGATGGTATTTACACCGCCGATCCTGAAAAAGATCCCACAGCAACAAAGTATGAAGAAATTTCTTTCGAAAAAGTAATCCGCCTAGGTTTGCAAGTGATGGATATGACGGCCTTCACCCTTTGTCAGGAAGAAGATATGCCCATTATTGTATTCGATATTAATGAGCCGGACAACTTGAGAAAGATCGTATTGGGCGAAAAAATAGGCACGCTAGTTAAAGGTTAATGTATGAATGCAATAGTTGTAGCGGTGAGCAAAAGTGCTACACACACCATGAGTAAGCCCAATGTAGATAGTATATATCTGCTGGCGGGCTTGGGTGTAGAAGGGGATGCACATGCCGGTGTTAAGATTGATGAAAACAACGAAAAATAGTACCTTCAAACTTAAGTATCAGAATTATGAAAATACATGCTCTAGAATTCATTGATAAAGAAACTAATTGGCAGATTGAGCCAATTGAATTCAATAATCTAACGCTTTTAGTTGGTGCATCTGGAGTCGGCAAAACCCGGATTCTAAAATCAATAGGAGGAATCAAGAGCATAGCCAAGGGTAAATCCCTTAATGGAGTAGAATGGAAAATCTCTTTCTCCATTGAAGATGATAAATATATTTGGGAAGGAAAATTTGAAATGAATGAGCAGGCATCCTTCTCAATTATTGTGGATGAAGAAGATGCTCAAAAAGACAAAGACAGCAATAAACCAGTAATAATATTTGAAAAATTAGCAATAAATGGAAAAACAATAGTTGAAAGAAACAACTCTTCATTAATATTTAGAGGGGATAAGACAACATTGCCCCTCAAAGCGGAACAAAGTGTTGTTTTTTTAATTCCAGATCCTGAAATATCTAAAGTTGAAAAGGCATTTCGACGAATAATTTTTAGTGATTACACTAATTCAGCAAGAGGCTTTATCGGAGAGGGAATAAAAGTGCTTGACGAGCAATTTTTGTCCAAATATAAAAACATAGACAATATACGCGATTCCGAAGAGCCTCTTACTGCAAAATTTTATTGGGCTTCTAAAAAAGATAAAAAGTTGTTTTCACGTATCAAGGATGACTTCATGAGTGTTTTTCCACAAGTTGAGGATTTGAAAATGGAACCGTTACCTCAATTGAAAGATAGCCCAGTACCTGTTTTTATTAAGGCAGTGCCATTTATCCAACTAAAAGAAGATAATGTAAAAAATTGGATTCCAATAATGAGCATTAGTGCAGGTATGTACCGCACATTGATCCATGTAATGGAGTTGCATTTGTGTGCAAATGGTACTGTTATTCTAATTGATGAGTTTGAAAATAGTTTAGGTGTAAATTGTATTGATGAATTAACAACTGAACTCAAAGGAGCAACACATAGAATTCAGTTTATTCTCACAAGCCACCATCCTTATATAATTAATAGTATAAGTATAAATAACTGGAAAATTGTTACCCGAAATGGAAGTTCTGTTTCAGTCCAAGATGCCAAGGATTTTAATTTTCATAAATCAAAACATGACGCATTTATTCAATTAATTAATTCTCCTGAATATAAAACTGGCCGGAAAAGTATATGAACCTTTACTTCCTTGTAGAAGGCTTGAGTGAGTCCGAATTTTATCCAAAATTCGTTGAATACTATTTGAGTGACCTCCTTTCAAAAGTTAATTTCCCTACTGATGCGATCTCAAACAATTACTATCTGATCGGTAACGGTGGGTATCCATTTATCTACACTGGACCTAAATACCCCGTAGATAGTGCAGCAGCATTAAAAAATGCAATCTTAGACGTTAACAACAACCCCGTTTTTAACTATCTTATTATTTGCCTTGATGCAGATGAAATGACTATTGATGAGAGGATTAACGAATTTAATACTTATATACAGAAATATACCAACGAAGGTGTAACTCTAAATAACCATTGTGAATACAAGTTGATCGTTCAAAATAAATGTATCGAGACTTGGTTTCTCGGCAATAGGAAGATGTACAAAAAGAATCCTAGTTCAGAGCCGCTAATTTCATATTCACGATATTATAATGTTTCAATTGATGACCCAGAGTTAATGGGGAATTTTTCTAATGAATTTAGTCCTCAAGATTTCCATCACCAATACCTGCGAGAAATGATAAGAGAGAGAACAAGAAAATCTTACAAAAAAGAAACCCCTATGAAGGTAATAGATGTTTTCTATTTGGATCAGCTACATAAACGAATTTCAAATAAAAATGCACATTTGGCAAGTCTAATTAACCTTGTAGATTTGTTAGTTTTTGTTAATAATAGAATAAAAAACACCTAACTAAATAGAATCTTGCTAGGCCGTGGTCTATACCAAAGATCGTATCGTGATCGAACTGCCATAACCCCCTTTTTTACCCTTGGAGCGGGTGTGATTCCTAAGCATCCGACAATACCAACAAATCTGGTAAATTTCGGCCTAACCCATTATAATCCAAACCATAACCCACCACAAATTTATCAGGAATTTCAAATCCTGTATAATCTATATCAATGGGAAATTGCAAGGCATCTGGTTTGCAGAGTAAAGACACAATACAAATGGATGCAGGGGACTGCTCGCGGAGGTAATTGGTAAAAAAATGGAGTGTACGCCCTGTATCTACAATATCTTCAACGATAATTAAATGACGACCCGTCAATTCTTTTTCCAGTCCCATGACGGTTTGTACATCACCGCTAGAACGTGTGCCTTTGTAAGACGAAAGTTTTACAAAACCAACTTCGCAATGCCCCTCAAAAGCGCGCATTAGATCAGAAGCAAATACAAATGCTCCGCTCAAAATACTGATAAAAAGCGGATTTTTGTCCTTGTATTGCGTGGTGAGTGCTGCCCCAATCGCCGCTACACGGTCTTGGATTTGCTCGGCGGAAATCATTTGTTTGAAATGTAAATCGTGAATCTGCATGGATATTTTTTACTGTGCCTTTATCTAAGAGGTCTTTCTAATGAACGTCATGGCGTACCTATTTGTTTATGGTATCGGCATATTGAAGTGCCAAATTTTTCAACATATCCTTTGTCATCATGTCCAAGTCAAATTCGGGTTTCCATCCCCAATGACGACGCGCCAAGGAATCATCAATAGAAGCCGGCCAAGAATCTGCTATTTTTTGCCTAAAATCTGGCTTATACGATATTTTAAAATCAGGGTAAATCTTTTGGATACTGGCGGCAATTTCCGCAGGCGTAAACGACATACCCGCCAAATTATAACCAGTACGCACCATAATTTTATCCGCAGAGGCTTCCATCAGTTCAATTGTCCCTCGAATGGCATCCGGCATGTAGAGCATGGGAAGCGAAGTGTCGCCACGCAAAAAGCATTCAAAAGCCTCCTTTCGTACTGCATAATGGTAAATATCAACGGCATAATCCGTTGTACCTCCCCCAGGCATACTTTGGTAACCAATAATACCGGGGTAACGTATAGAACGTACATCGGTACCATAGCGGCGATAATAATAATTTGCCCAGTTTTCGCCAGCCACTTTACTGATGCCATAAACAGTTTCGGGAATGAGCACCTCGTGTTGAGGGGTATCATAGTGGTTGGCCTCTCTGCCAAATACGGCGATAGACGACGGGTAATATACCTTATGCAAGCCTTTAGAACGGGCCACTTCCAGTACATTAAATAGGCTGGTCATATTGATATTCCAGGCCCAAAGCGGGTCTTTCTCACCAGTTGCGCTTAAAATAGCGGCTAAATGATAAATTTGGTTAATTTTGTACTTGGAAACGAGTGCATTTAAGGCTTCGCCATCCAAGGCATTGAGTACTTCTGATGGGCCATTGGCGGCGGGTAACGGACGAATATCGGATGCAAGTACGCGATCTGGGCCATAGATCGAACGAAGTGCTTCGGTTAATACAGCACCGATTTGGCCGCCGGCACCGATAATTAGAATTTGCTCTTTGCGCATAATTTGGATTACTTTTTAATACTTGGTCAAATCAGGATTTTGTGGTGGTGGATTTAGGGGGTAAAGGTAGATTTATTTTTTATTTTATCAACAAGTCCTCCATTCCTTATTCACGTTATTTATAAATATATTGATGCGTATTCTAGGCTTTTTCTACTCCTTTTTACTCATTTGGCAGTTGCACAGCCGCCGCAGTTTACCGTATTCAATGCTGATAATGGCCTGCGTCAGTCTCAAGTATATAGTGCCGCACCATAGCAGAAGACCGCAACGGGACGCTTTGGATTAGTGCTTTAGCGTTCGATAACATGGACAACCTTTGGTTTGGCACTTACTCTGGCACAGGGCATTGTATCTATGGAAAAATCAATAATTATTGCTGCGCAAACTTTATTTTTAATACAAAATAGGAATTCTAATTGCAGTATAAACAGCCCTAAACCAAAAACGACCTACACGGAGAACCGTATAAGTCGTTGATAATTAATGTGATCCCGCTGGGACTCGAACCCAGGACCACTTGATTAAAAGTCAAGTGCTCTACCGACTGAGCTACGAGATCATTCCCGTTTTTACACGAGGCTTCCTTAAAAGCGGGGCAAAGGTACGCTCATTTTATCTACCCCACCAAATTTTTTTCAAAAAAAAACCAAAAAAAATTGGGACGGCTTGTTGCGGAACTGTTTCAAAGCAATTTTTGTTTGGTCTCTGCATGTCAAATAGTATATGCATCAATGCGCTATTTATGCAATAGCATTGAAATACTTATATAAACATCAAAAAAATAGCCCTATCTTTGCGGCGTGCAGTCATTATTATAATTATGGAAAGTAAAAGACAGAAACAGGTAGGCGAATTGCTGCGTCGGTATTTCAGCATGATTTTGACAGAGGAAGGCAGTAATATTTATGGTCGTGATAAATTAGTGACTGTGGCAAATATCCGCATGACACCAGATTTGCTCATCGCCAATATATTCATAAGCGTCTATGGTACGGAATTGAAACAGGAAGTAATTCTTGAAATAGAGGACAATTATCAAAGATTGCACCAAGCACTCATCAAAAAAGTGGGTAAACAAATGAGGCGCATGCCCGAACTACATTTTCACCTCGATGACACAGTGGATGAAATGTACCGCGTTTCGGAGCTGTTGAACCGCATTGAAACAGAGGACAAGCAAAATAAAGCGGTTTAGATTGTGTCGTAAAGTACTTTAACATTCAAAATTTAGCGTTTAGCGCTTAAAACTAAAGTATCAATATTTTTAATGTTAAATTTTAAACGTTTAATTTTAAATGTTAAAGTACTTATGGCATGCCTCATACCACCCTACACATTCCCTTACAAACTAATCCATTTTTGTTTCGACTTCCCGCTTTGTATTACTTTTTCTACAAATTTCATACCCCGTACACCATCTTTTACCGAAGGGAAATCGGTATAAATTGGATCAATGGTCTGTCCCTCTTCTCTTGCGCGGATACACAGCGCAAAATTGCGATAAATATTTGCAAAAGCCTCTAAATATCCTTCTGGATGTCCACCGGGGATACGCGTGTGCTTTTGTGCTTCTGGATAAAGTTCGCCCCTGCCAGTGCGGAAAATCTCAGCCGGTTTGTCCAGCCAACGAACCGTAAGCGTATTGGGTTCCATTTGTCGCCAAGCAATACCGCCTAACTCTCCATATACCCGAATATTCAAATCGTTTTCTTCGCCTGCCGAAATCTGGCTAGCCATTAATACGCCTTTTGCGCCATTGTCGAAACGAAGCAATACGCTACCATCGTCATCGAGTAAGCGTCCGGGTACAAATATGCTGATATCCGCACAAAGTTCAGTGATTTTCAGTCCAGTGATATATTCAGCGAGGTTCTCCGCATGTGTTCCAATATCCCCCATCGCACCTGCTATACCCGATCGTTTAGGATCGGTACGCCATGCGGCCTGTTTTTGGCCGTCGTTTTCCAAAAAAGTACTCAGCCAGCCTTGAGGATATTCTACTACTACTTTCCGGATGACTCCAAATGCCCCGTTTCGGATCATTTGTCGTGCTTGTTTCACCATTGGGTAGCCTGTATAATTGTGTGTAAGCGCAAAAAGTTGCCCCGTTTTTTCCACAATCTTTTCCAGTGCCAATGCCTCTTTCATATCGAAAGCCAATGGTTTGTCGCAAATAACGTGAAACCCGTTTTCCAATGCCATTTTTGCAGGTGCAAAATGGACATGATTGGGCGTAACAATACTTACAAATTGCATCCGTTTATCAGGACGAAGTCGTTTTTCACGGCGTATCATCTCCTCAAAACTGCCATAAGCGCGGTCATCGGGAATACCCAAATCAGCGGCAGAAGCCTTTGATCGTTCGGGGTTACTGCTAAAAGCACCACAAACCAATTCGATCTCGCCGTCCAATGCGGCGGCCATGCGATGTACGGCTCCGATAAAAGCACCTTGGCCACCGCCAACCATACCCATGCGTATTTTTTGTTTCATAAAAAAAGTTATAAAAAAATTCGGGGCAAAACAATAAAAAATAAATGAAAATAATGCAGTTTTGCACCTTAATTTTATGTCAGACAAACAATACATCTCAGAGATATACAATTACTGCGACCGTTGGTGCGAAAGATGCGCATTTACGTCCCGTTGTCGTATATTTGAGGCCGAAGAACCGGGCGTTACTGATTATCCCGATGAACCCATTGATACGCCTGAGTTTTGGGAAAAGATGAGAGATAGCTTTGAACGTACCCTCGAAGCACTCCAAGGAATGATGGACAAATTGGATGCTTTTGAAAAAAAGGGCAACGAGGAAGGGGATGATGAAGCGGACGAAAAAGACGAAAAGTGGAAGGACTTAGACGAGGAGGACGAGGACGATGATGATGATGACGGTTATTATAACGACCCATTTCCGATGTTACGCCCACCGCGTTTGGATTGGCCAGATTTTTATGAAACTGCAGTCAATAATTTTTTTAAAACAAATGAGGATTTCTTTGGGGAGCAGGAATTAAAATTTGACGATCAAATAAAAATGGGCGTTCCCGTTGATGTAGAGCAATTGGGCTTTTTGCACGAAGCACTGCGCACCATTCGATGGTTTCAAAGTTTTATTGGTACCAAAATCCATCGTGCGGTGATTCACCATCAGTTTAATCTGAAAGAAATTGAAGAATTGCAAGGAGATGGGAATGGCAGTGCTAAAGTTGCCATGATTGCTTTGCAACGCAGTATGGATGCTTGGAAATTTATTGGCATCTTTTTCCCGGATAAAAACGATGAAACACTTGAAATTATAAAAACAATTAAAGATACCCAAATGGAATTGGTGAAATTGTACCCAAAATGGGAAGTGTTTCACCGCCCAGGTTTCGATGATGAACCAGATACTGTCGTTCGATTGGACTATAATCAAAACTAGCCTATTGAATTACCCTATATCGTGTCATTTTAAAAACTTGACAATAATAACTCGTTCTTTTACAGCCAACACTCGTATTACTTACTAAATTTACACTCGTATGAACACCGACAAACGCCTATTCGATTATATCTTTGAACAAGCCAAAGAACGGCCATTAGATCACGCATTTGGACACCAGCCCCAAAAGGATGCGCCATGGACATACTATTCGTCCCAGCAAATGGTGGATAAAATAAATGCCCTCTCACGCGGCTTGCTCCAGTTGGGTTTACGACCCGGAGATCGCGTAGGTACGGTTGTCTATAAAACAACCCAAGAGTGGGTCGCATTGGATTATGCTATGCTGCGCTTAGGTATTATAGGTGTGCCTATGTATCCGACCATTAGTCCACGGGAATACGAATACATCATCAAGGAAGCAGGTGTGCAATACTGCTTTGTTGGAGAAGGTGACCTGTACGACAAGGTAAATACTGCTAAGGCACAGTCGCCATCTTTGCGGACTATCTATTCTTTTGTGGAACATCCTGTTGCGCCATTCTGGGATTCTATTGTCCCCACCACCGATGCTGTTACAACGGAGGATATGGATGATGAAATAGACCGTATCAGTAAAACCATTCGCCCCGATGATGTGGCTACTTTTATTTACACTTCGGGAACAACGGGTAACCCAAAAGGTGTCGTGTTGACCCATCGAAATATTGTATTTAATGTAGAAACAATGCGCGTTTTGATCCCCATTAAGGCAGGGATGCGCGCCTTGAGTTTTTTGCCCGTAAGCCATATTTTTGAACGAGCGGTACTCTATGCTTATACCGCTTATGGTGCCAGTGTTTCCTTTACCACACCCGATAGACTGGGTGGCGAGGGCGGCGATATAAAAGCGATCCAGCCAAATTTCTTTTCTGCTGTGCCGCGATTATTGGAAAAAGTATATGAAAAGATTGTCAACAAAGGCATGGAAGCCAAAGGCATCAAACGCTCTATTTTTACTTGGGCGATGGAATTGGCAGATCAATGGGATTTTGACCAAAAACCAAGCGGACTTGCCGCAATTAAGTGGTCTATTGCCGACAAACTGGTGTTTTCCAAATGGCGTGCTGCTCTGGGCGGCAACCTTGTGGGTATCATTACAGGTGCGAGTGCTTGCCCAGTAGTGGTGATGCGCGCCTTCAATGCAGCGGGTATTCTCGTGCGCGAAGGTTATGGGATGACCGAGGGTGCTCCTGCCTTTACCTTCAACCGTTTTGAACCCGGTGGTGCTATGATGGGTACTGTTGGACAAATTGTGGATGGCGTTGAACTTCGGATTGAGGAAGCACCAGATTTCAGACCGGGAGAAGGGGAGATTTTGGTAAAAGGGCCAAATATCATGGATGGTTATTACCTACAGCCAGAAAAAACAGAAGAAGTCATTAAATATATTGATGGTGGCCGTTGGCTTTGTACAGGCGATGTGGGTATGTTGGTAAAAGCACCCAACGGCAACACTTTCCTAAAAATTACGGACCGCAAAAAAGAACTACTCAAAACCAGTGGTGGAAAATACGTAGCACCTGCGCCTATCGAATCCATGTTAAGAGAACACCGTTTGGTGGATCAAGCAATGATTGTGGGAGATAACATGAAATTTGTATCCGCGCTAATTGTACCCGCAGAGGAAGGATTAAGAGATTGGTGTGAAAAGAATCAAATCGGTTGGACTTCACTCCCCGATGCAATCAAGCATCCTAAGGTTTTAGAACGCTATAATATGCTAATTGAGCGGATCAACCCTACTTTTAGCCATGCAGAGCAAGTAAAGAAATTTGCACTATTGCCCAATACTTGGGAGGCAGTACGCACCGATGGCACTGTGGCGGAACTTACTCCGAGTATGAAAATAAAAAGAAGGGTTATTTTGGAGAAGTTTAAAGTGGAGATTGATGGGATGTATGCTTGAGTTGGGCAACAAACTCTAGGTTGAAGGTACAGCGCACCGTAACATTAAATTTAATATCACGGTGCGCTGCATCTTATACTTGCTCTAACCTGTGCAATAATTAATACCTCAATCCCCAATACGGCGGTTGTTCCGCTTTTCTTTTGTCGGCGTAATGCTTTTTGAGTACCTCGCGATAGCCGTTTTCATTTACTTTTTTGCCCTTTGTTTTCTTTTTGGGCAACGCCAATTGTTGATCCAATTTTTTCAGATCAATTTTATCGGCACTAATAACTACGGCACCATTATTAATGTCTATTTCAAGGATAAGCCCGGGTAAGCCGCCAAAACGCTCAGGGCCGCCATTTAGCGGCAAATCCAAGGCAAACCAGCCCACTACCAGTTCTTTGCTCAGGGTATCGGTATAGGTCGCATTCATACATACGTGTCCGGCCACTTCTTTCATTTCGTTGAGTATTTTCCATTCTGGATAGATGATCGTATCTTCCACAATATAAACCTGCCCTACAATGGTCATTACATCATACATGGTGCGTTTGGTAAAGTCGCGTTTGATAAAAAAGGCCTCTTTTTTCCAAGAATAATTATCCTCGTCTGGTTCAGCCTTTTCTTCCGAGTCCTCGTATTTACTTTCGGTGGCGTTGAAATACAAATTTGCATATACCTTCCACTCCGAGCGGCTGCCCCAAATATATTCGTTTCGCTCTTTGGCCTGCTTACTAATATAGTCCACAGCCGCTAGTTTTTTGGAATAATGCTGGGTAATTAAATAGCGAATAACCCCTTCTTGGTCTTGTGCAAGCGCAAAAAACGGGCATAAAAAAGCAAATAATAAGGTTAGTTTTTTCATTTTCTTAAGCATAATTGTGTTCAAGTATTAGAATGTAAGTATTGAAGTCTCATTCCTACGACTAATAGTCATACCAAATGAGATAAAAGTTGCTTGCTTAACCAATAAGCCATGCAATTCGTATTAATAATGGTGCTTTTAGGCATTGTACTGCTGCATTAGGATGAGATATTATCGCAACAAAAATTTTCCCCATTTCCATAACCAAGACCACTCTTTTCGAACTCGAAAATACGGTTTTTGCACCGCTCCAAAATAACGCCTACCACGTTCTATTGATTGAATCATACTACCCTCGAAATCTAACGTGGGTAGTTGCAATGTATTTTTAGCGTATAAAATGGCATGCCATTGCAAGAAAATACCAGATGCAGAACTACGTAAAGCAGGGTCATCGCCTCCCCAAAGAAAATAAGCTGATGATTGATCCCAAATTAAAAAAATAGCAGAATGAGTTAATCCCGTATCACTGTCCACTGCGAAAAAGGCTTTTCCTGCATTTTTACTTTCAAAGGCTAAATAAATACCCTCAAAATAAGCATAGCTGAGCGGAAAATTTAAACTTTGACGGTCAAAACTAAGTGCGCATAGGCGGTACAATTCCTTCGCAGGCAAATCATCTCTTACGATCAAACTGCTTCCTGCCTTTTTTATTTTTCGCCTATAATCACTTTCCAAATTATCCCATAACTGTCGTTCTGAAACCGCTAACGGAATGATATAAGAATACCGTGTAGTTTGCGAAAATCCTTTCCAATATAAAGGCAACCAATTTGTGACCGTGTAGTTGAAATCTTGTTGAAATGCAGCCAAATCAGAGGGCAATTGTGTCAATAATGACTCCAATATTTGCATCTCTTTTTTTATATTTCGCCGTTCTTTCACGATATAAGGCCCCATAAATTTACCCATCAAGGGCATAGCAACATACCTCCAGCCTAATTTATTCTTCATAAAATAAGGCCAAACAGCCACCGTTTCACCATTCACCAGATGTATAGCCGCCTCCCAAGTACCGCCTTCACATACGGCGTCCAGGTACCAGTCCTGCATAAATACAGGAAAATCGGCAGGGGCACTGGCGCAAAACTGGCGATATGCTTGTTGGTGGGTGGACATAAGGGCAAAGGTAAGCAACGATTTTGGCTTCTGATCGAAATATCATACGAACTCAAGAGGTATTACAAAATCAATTTGAAAAAAATACCCCACATACCCCTTGCGATTTTTAAAAAGTCCCGTATATTTGTGCGTTGAAATTTTTTATCAACGACCTTATCAATTTTTTTATCAATTTTTTTATCAGTTTTTTCTATCATGATTAACAAAGTCACCCTCATTGGTCGTTTGGGTAACGACCCCGAAGTACGTCGCCTCGAAGGCGGCTCAGTAGTCTCCCGATTTTCATTGGCAACCAGCGAATCCTATAAGGACAAAGATGGTAATTTCCAAGAAAACACCGAATGGCATAATGTCATCGCGTGGAGGGATTTGGCAGAACGCGCCGAAAAAACGCTCAAAAAAGGTACACTCCTCTATGTAGAAGGTAAAATTACTTACCGCAAATACACTGGTACCGATAATATAGAGCGTTCTGTTACCGACATTATCGCCAATAGTTTCCGTATTTTGGAAAAACGCGAAGGCGGTGCGAGTGATCGTAATTTCCCAACAACGGAACCGGCTAAGTACCAACAATCATCCGCTTCTCCCGCACCTGAATTGGTGGAAGCAGATGGCGCATCAGTGTCCGCCGATAATGGCGCCGACCTGCCCTTCTAATCAAAGTTGACAACATTATGGGCTGGCTACTTGCCGGAATTATACTCTTCGTTTTGATGGTTTTGGCCGAAAAAGCCCTAATTGCCGTCACTCCGCATGAATTAGAAATGCTTCGGGCCGAAGGAACACCTTCGGCCCGTCGCGTCATTTATATGGCCGATGAAAGCAATCGGCGGTCTTTGGCTGCTATTGCCATCGGTAAACTTTTTACGATATTGTTATTGACCATTCAATTCGTAAAAATTATCCACAATAGTATTTGGTTTCAAAAAACGATCTTATTCCTAGCAGATCAAAACATTCCTACTGTACTGACAAAAGTCTTTTTTGTAGGTGCTTCGTTGCTAGTGCTCACTTTTTTACTTTGGAGAATTAGCCAAATCAACCTTAAACGCGCTCAAAGACCCATTGCTGGTTTTTGGCTACAACGCTTACAGTCGCTAATTCGGTTTTCTCGTTTTGTATTTAGGCCATTTTTGCCTAGAACACCAAAACCTGAAAAAGAACCGGAGGCGCATCCTCATCCCCCCTCCGACGATAATCCCTTGCCTAGCGATACCGTTAAACGTGATATCGAACTGCTCAAAAGCATAGCAAAATTTGGGGACGTAACCGTTAAACAAGTCATGCAGCCCCAACTCAAAATGGTGGCTTTGGAACGCCAAACGCCCTTTTCCGAAGTACTTCAAACCATCCGTACTTCGGAGTTCTCGCGCTTACCGGTATATGAGGATGACCTCGATAATATGGTAGGGGTGCTGTATGTAAAAGATTTGGTGAGTGCCATTGACGAACCACCCGATTTTGATTGGGTACAACGCGTCCGCCCTGATGTATTTATTGTACCCGAAACCAAACCCGTGGATGAACTATTGCGCGAATTTAAACTCCGCAAACTCCACTTGGCATTGGTCGTGGACGAATATGGCGGTACTGCCGGCTTGGTCACCATGGAGGATATTTTGGAGGAGGTAACGGGCGAAATACGCGACGAATTTGACGAGGAGAACGAAATTCCGCCTTATCGCCAAATTGATGCCTGTAATTATTTATTCGCTGGTGCTACCATGATTAATGATGTATGCGAAATAACAGGTATAGACCCGGAAACCTTTGAAAACGTGCGCGAAGACGCAGATACGATTGCAGGGCTAACGCTCGAATTGATCGGTGATATTCCTGCCAAAGGCGATCAAGTACAATGGGGACAATACTTGATTACGGTGGAAAAAGCAGACAATAGAAGGATTGAAGAGGTTCGTTTTACCATATTGGATGAAGGAACAACTACTGCTTCCTAAGGAAACAACCGATCTTCCACCATTTCACACAAAATATGACCCACTAAAATATGCGATTCTTGGATACGTGGCGTGTCCTTCGAAGGAATATTGATTAAAAGATGGCACAAATCGCGCATTTTGCCGCCAGTATCGCCCGTTAAACCGACGACGGTCATACCTATCCCCGCTGCACGTTCTACCGCCCGCAAGATATTAGGCGAATTGCCCGAAGTACTGATCGCTACTAATACATCCCCTTTTCGGCCAGCGGCTTCTACCATGCGTGCATATACTTCATCGTACCCATAATCATTGGCTACGGCAGTTAGATAAGAACTATTTACATGCAATGCCTCGGCGTACAGCGGTGCACGGTTTTTGTAAAAACGCCCCGACAATTCCGCTGCGATATGTTGTGCATCACCAGCACTACCGCCATTGCCACAAAAGAGGACTTTGCCACCATTTCGGTAGGTTGCGACAAGGAGATCGACCCATTGCTGGATACGCGACAATAACGCCTCATCTTGCAGCAACGCTTGTTTGACGGCAATACTTTCTTCAATTTTGGTGCGGATCATATTCATCTAAAAAATACTTAAAAACAATGTAAATCCATTATTTTACCACATTAAACTCCATTTTTTTTACTTTTTCGGAGCTGGCACCAATAAACAATGTCATTTGCCCCGGATCACTTTTGAATTTCAAATCTTGGTTCCAGTAGGAGCGGTCTTCCGGCGAAATATTAAATTGCAATGGTTTGCTCTCTCCTGGCTCTAGGTGCACCCGTAAAAACGATTTCAGTTCTTTCACAGGTCGTGCAATATCAGCAGAGTGGTCGTGGATATAACATTGAACGATTTCGTCCACGGCCATTTTGCCATTATTGGTTACCGTGATATTCGCCACAAAAGTTTCATTAGTACCAATAGTGCTTCTTTCAGCGCGGATTTCGGAATAGTCCACTGGCGAATAGCTCAAGCCAAAACCAAAGGGATACGCAGGGGTGGCCTCGGAATCCAAATAGCCACTCGTCCACATCGTACCAAATTTTGTTTGTGGGCGACCCGTACTCAAGTGGTTATAATAGAGGGGTACTTGACCCAAATTACGAGGGAATGTAACTGGTAACCGACCTGTAAAATTTGTTTTGCCGGTCAATACATCGGCCAAACCATTACCCGTTTCAAACCCAGGCTGCCACGCCACCACAATGGCATCCACGTTTTCGGAAGCCCAATTAAACACCAATGGACGGCTATTGAACAGTACCATTACTACTGGCACATTGCGTGTTTTGAGCGTTTTGAGCATTTCTTCTTGGTTGCCCGGCAGATGAATATCGGTCACTGAGCGGCTTTCGCCGCAATTTATGCCCTGTTCACCTACACATGCAATAATCAAATCGACACCTGCGCTTGCTTCATAGGCATCCCTTTGAGCAAATACATCATATATGCCGTTTTTGCCCAATTGCGCTACTTTTACCTCATAGCCCATGGCTTCCAAAGCAGGTTTTAGCCCTTGTGCGGGCGTTACTACTTTGGTTGAATCATAATTGCGCACACCCAATCCAAGCGTCCAAAAACTCATATAATCCTTATTGCCCCTGCTATCGGCGTAAGGCCCAACGATTAATACTTTTTTCTTAGCGGTAGTGGATTTTATGGGTAAAACATCGTTGTTGTTCTTGAGTAGCACCAATGACTCGGCCACAGCAGTACGGGCTAAAGTGCGGAATTCGGGTTTTTCGATATTGGTTTTATTGCGTTCTTTGTTGAGGTATTTAAAAGGGTCGTCAAAAAGCCCCAATTCAAATTTCAATCGGAGTACACGGCGTACGGCTTCATCAATTTGGGCTTGGGTTACTTTACCATTTTCCAATGCTTTTTTTAGGCCATTTTGGAAGGTACCGCCGGCCATATCCATATCGCTGCCTGCGCTAAGACATTTAGCAGAGGCATCCTCATCATCAGTAGCTGCGCCGTGAATAACCGTTTCGCCAAAAGAATCCCAATCACTCACGATCATACCCTTCCAGTTCCATTCGCCGCGTAAAATATCGGTAATCAAATGTTTATGCATACTAGCCGGCGTACCATTTAGCGTATTAAAAGCATTCATAAACGTAGCAGCATCGGCTTTGGCGGCAGCCTTAAATGGCGGCAACACGATTTCGCGCAGGCGTTGTTCACTCATATCCACCGTATTATAGTCGCGGCCAGCCTCGATAAATCCATAACCAGCATAGTGTTTAACACAAGCCGCCAGTGTAGTAGGATCATTAAGGCTGCGGCCTTGCGTACCCCGCACGCGTGCAGCAGCGATCAGGCTACCCAAGTAAGGGTCTTCGCCGGCGCCTTCCATTCCTCGTCCCCAGCGCGGATCGCGGGTAATATCCACCATTGGCGAAAATGACCAGTTTTGGCCATCCGCAGCCGCTTCCATCGCGGATACTTGTTCAATATTCTCGATTAATTTCAAGTTCCAAGAAGCCGCTTGCGCCAAAGGAATAGGAAAAATTGTCTTGTATCCATGAATTACATCAAAACCAAAGAGCAGCGGAATCCCCAATCGAGTTTCTTTCACCGCAACCTGTTGCATTGTAATTTTATTATTAAAATTAGAATGGCTCAGCAAACTACCGATCTTCCCTTCACGGATCCTCAAGAGCATACTATCTACCTTCACATCTGTACCTGTAGAAATATCGCCAGGAACTTGATTCAACTGCCCAATTTTTTCGTCTAGTGTCATTTTAGCCAATAAAGCCTCAATTTTGGCATTGTTTTGAGCAATTGATACCTGTTGGAACGAAAATAAAAATAAAGTGTAAAAAAATAAACGCATATTTTTAATAATAAAATCTGACATAAAAACTTAGCCCAACGGTTTCGAGTCAAAAAAGTGGGTCATTTTAAGTACTTGGACATAGATCAAACGATCCATTTTTTTGAGTTCGACCGTGCCTTGCTCGGTGGGTTGCGCTGCTCTGAGCGAGGTGTATATTAATTCAATAAACTCCAAAGTTTATCCTTCAACACCTGCATGTTTTTACCTGTAACCGAAGAAATAAATATGGCTTCGATATCAGGTGGTAACGTGGGGCGCAGCATTTTTTCAAGATCGTCATCGATCAAATCGCATTTCGTAATCGCCAACAAACGCGGTTTATCTAACAAATCGGGGTTAAATTCCTCCAATTCGTGGATCAAAATATCATATTCCTCTGTTAAAGTGCGCTCTGTATCGGCAGGCACCATAAACAGCAATAAACTATTCCGCTCAATATGCCTCAAAAAACGGTGACCAATACCACGTCCTTCGTGAGCGCCCTCAATAATCCCAGGAATATCGGCCATAATAAATGTTTGCCCTTGGCGTACTGATACGATACCCAATTGAGGCACCAAGGTCGTAAATGGATAATCACCAATCTTAGGTTTTGCCGCAGTCACTGCGCTGAGGAGTGTGCTTTTACCCGCATTTGGGAAGCCAACCAATCCTACATCTGCCAATACTTTTAGTTCAAGGATAGCCCATATTTCCGTACCTTCTTCACCCGGTTGAGCGTGGCGCGGTGCCTGATTTGTTGAATTTTTGAAAAAAGTATTGCCTTTTCCTCCACGACCACCAGGAAATAAGATTTGTCGTTCGCCTTTTTCAGTTATTTCTGTGAGTATTTCACCAGTTTCTGCATCTTTGACCACTGTTCCGAGTGGCACCCGAACCACTATATCTTTGCCATCGGAGCCTGTTTTCATGCCACCTCTTCCGCCTTCTCCATCCTCTGCAAATATGTGTTTGGTGTATTTGAGCGACAGCAGCGTCCATTCCTGCTCATCGGCTTCTAAAATAATATGACCGCCACGGCCACCATCACCACCATCCGGACCGCCATTGGGCATGGCAGGGCCCCGGAAAAAGTGAACACTTCCAGCACCGCCTTTCCCACTGCGGAACATGATTTTTACATAATCAACAAAATTTTGCTCGGCCATATCTATTATTGAATTTAGGGAGGAGGATACCTCATTAATGACAAAGACCCTCATTCCTCATAAAAAGAGCGCGAAGATACGTTATTTTTTGATAATGCCTTATTTTATCTCATTCCCTCACTTGTCCATCGCCAATGGCTACCCATTTTTCTGTCACCAATTTTTCCATAGCAAATGGGCCACGTGCATGCAGTTTTTGGGTTGAAATGCCTATTTCGGCACCTAATCCAAACTCACCGCCATCGGTAAAACGAGTAGAGGCATTGGAATAAACCGCTGCTGCATCTACCTGTTGGATAAACTGATCGCATACTTCGCTGTCTTCCGAAATAATCGCCTCGGAATGGCGCGAAGAATGCTCTCGTATATGCGACAATGCCGATTCTATATTTTCTACCACTCGGATAGAGCATTTGTAATCCAAAAACTCGCGTCCAAAATCTTCTGGTGTGGCGGCTTTCAAATAGGCATAATCAACCGATTTCAAAATAGCAAATGCCGCTTCATCCGCAAATACCTCTACTTTCCAATGCTCAAAATCGGCTTTTAACATTGGTAAAAACATCCCTGCCACAGCCATATCTATGAGCACTGTATCTAAGGAATTGCATACCGATGGCCTTGAAACCTTGGCATTTACAACGATGCGTTGGGCTTTTTTTAAATCAGCAGCACGATGCACATACGTATGGCATACGCCCGCACCCGTCTCTATGGTAGGTACCCGTGAGTGTTGGCGCACAAACTGTATCAAGGCTTCCGAACCGCGTGGAATAATCACATCCACATAGCGTGTAGCATTGAACAAGTCGTGCATCAGGGCGCGATCGGTTGGCAGCAAGGTGACAATTTCCTTAGGTAAACCCATCTTTGCCAAACTTTGGTGTACCACTTCTACCAATGCTTTATTGCTGTGCCAAGCCTCCGAACTGCCACGCAATACCACAGCATTCCCCGAGCGCAAACAAAGCGCGCTTACATCGAGGGTCACATTGGGGCGCGATTCGTAAATGACACCCACTACCCCTAGCGGAACGGCTATTTTGCGCAAAACAATCCCATTGGACAATGTTTTTTCGCTCAATAAAGCACCATCTGGAGCGGGCAAATGCGCCACATCACGGACACTTTGTGCAATAGCGATCAAACGCGATTCATTCAGCATTAAGCGGTCTTTTTTGGGATCGGTATCGGACATACGTTCCAGATCCAAGGCGTTTTCGATCAAAAGCATCGGGATATTGGCCACAATCTGATCGGCCAAGTGCAGCAGTAAATCCCGTTTTTGTGCATCGCTACACAAGCGGATTGATGCCGAGGCAATATGTGTTTGTTGGAGTAATGCTAGCATTGCTTAAACTATGACGATTTCATCAGCATGCGCCACTTCAAAGTTTTGCGCTGAAAGGTTGTTTTTAATAGATTCGGACGACTGTTTGGCACGCGCTAATGCAATGATTTTGGATTGTGCGTCGCAAAGTTCGATCACATCGCCTTTCTCAAAATTGCCTTTTATCTTCCGTACGCCTACCGCCAAAAGACTTTTCCTGCCTTGAATGGCCTTGGTTGCGCCAGCGTCTAAAATCAATTGCCCAGAGATTAGGCTGCCGCTTCCGAGCCACTTTTTGCGGGCATTAAGACCTGTTGTAGGTTGCGGAGAAAATACAGTACCAGTATTGCCTTCCAAACACAATACGATGCCATTTGGGGTGCGGGCATCAAAAAAAACAGTAGTGATGCCCATCCGAGTAGCCAATCGGGTATAGGTCAATTTGGACAACATACCACCCAAGCCCAATGCCGACTTATCGCTGGTCACCAAACCAAAAATAGTATCGTCAATGACAGGGACAGTTGGTATAATTTGCTTGGATTTGTCCAGCAAGCCCCCCACAGAAGTGCTTATGAGTAAATGAGAAGCGCCAAAACCCGTTGCGATCAAAGTGGCCAATTCGTCGTTATCCGAAAACTTCAATTCGAGGTTACTGACCACATCATTTTCATTGGCGATCGGTATAATTCCATTGTCCCACAGCGTTTCGTAGGTTTCTTTCAATTGCAGAAACTGCTTGCGGTGTGCAAAATGGTGTCTTTCACAAAGGCTTTGAGCAATGGTAATACCTAATGGCTCAAAATGCCTTGCGTAAATTTGCAACAACAGCGGATTGCCCACTGCCGCCGCCGCTTTCCGCTCGGTAAGCGTGCCTTTATAGTTTTTAAAATGCCGTTTTCCAGCACCCACAGCACCCGAGGAAACAAGAATAATGCGGTACTGCTGGCTCAGCATAGCCACTTGTTGGGCAATTGCATGAATAACGCCTTCATCGGGCGTTCCATCGGGCAGCGTAATGGAGCCCGTTCCAAATTTTATGACAAGAATAGGTAGCGTCATGGCGGCACAAAGGTATTGGAGATTTTGGTTTGAATCGTGCGAAGTTTGGCAGTTTGGTAAAATCTTTGTATATTTGTGTGCGGTTCTTTCGCAAACAATTCATTCAATCATCACCTCATTGGCTTTTTAAACAAGATTTTTAGGTTTATAAAGCCAAACAAATTCAATTTTTAACTATGAAACAGTTTTTTTTTATCACATTATGCTTTACACTCTTTTTGGCGGCTTGCACGAAAGATGAAAACACTGCCCCTAGTTTTGTGGGTACTTATACGGGTGTTTATACCAAAAATGGTATTTCTTTTGAAAATATTACCGCAAAGGTGACCGAAAAAACCAGCACCGAAGTAAGTATTGTACTTGATCTAGGAGCAGTCAACAATACCTTGACTGCTACAGCCGATTCAAAAACAAAACTGACCATTCCGACCCAAAAATTGGATAACCAAAATGTTACAGGTTCAGGTACATTAAAAGACGACAAAGAATTATCTTTAACCATCAATTACCCTACAGGAACGCCTGCAACCTTTGTAGGAACGAAATAAGGAATGAAAGTTAAATTAATGTACAATTTTTTTTATTGTCTATTGCTTATTGTTGGGTGCATTGCGTGTGCACCCAGCAAAACGCTACGCCTTGAAACGGAAAAAATCCCTATTGACAGGACATTTTTGTTCCGCCAGACTACCGTGACCGAGACCGAAATGCACACACCAGATGGCCCCAACATCAGTACGCAGACGACTACACAGGATCTTTCGTATCTCTTGCTTCGGCGCAATTCCGATGGAAGCACCTATTGGGAATCTCAATTATTGCGTTATCAAGAGGATAAAGTGGAAAACGAATTACCAGTACATTTTGACTCGGCCAATCCATCTCCCGACGATAACGAGGTAAAAAAGGCCATTTTCGCAGCATTGGACTCGGTGGCTTTTAGATTTATTTTGTCAAAAGAAGGCGAAATCACACAATTTGAAGGGTTGGAGGAGATTTGGGCAAACTTAGAAGATGTATTACCTCCAACGGCACGCCCCATTTTCAAAAATACCATGCAACAATTTACAGATGGTACTTTTAGTGAAATAGCGCGAAATATATGGGCTTTTTATCCGGAAAAACCAATAAAAAAGGGGAAGATCTGGGAAAAAACAGCGCATATAAAGATGTTCAATGCCGATAAAAAAAGTACTTATAAACTGGTGAAGGAAACAGCAGATTACAATGAAATCAGTGTTGAAAGCACCACAACTGGCGATCCCAACAAACCTGGATCGCTTAAATTAGGCCCTGCAGAAATCTTATACTATTTGAACGGGACGAGCAACGGATCTATCCGGCTGGACAAAAAACTAGGATTCCCTTCAAAAGTCTATAGCGAAGATTATTATACAGGCAATATGGAGGTAAAAGTGCCCACTTTGGCCGCCTCTAAAGTGCCTTTAACGATGCGTATTAAAGTGACTTTATTGCGCATAGATTAGTAGTTACAATGCAAATCACTTTTAAAAAAAGAAACAACAAATCCCATATCCTCCAAATTACGCTTAATGGTGACCAAACGCCCATAATTTGGCAACGGAGCGACAACTTTTTTGTCCCGCACGATTTGGTACATTATGCCGTGGAAACTATATTGGGCTATACTAATTCTTTTTACGGCTTACTCAAAGCAGGCCATTCTATTGAATCCTTTGAAGGGCCACGCGAACAAAGACCTACCTTATCCGCAGAAGCCATCCATACTGAAATGATGGTGGGTTTATTCTTACAGGAGCAAATGCCAGGGCAAGGAAAAATTGATAACTTATTGGAGGTACTTTTCGACCAATTGCAAGTGGCTGGTATTACAACAATGCCCATTATTAACGACACCCAAGTCGAATTGATCCGAAATGAAGTAGAGCGGTTGTTGAAATTATGGGAAATGACAGCAGATGGCGAATCGTTAACCTTGTTTTTTTAATTTTTCCAAATACCTCCGCTATCTTTGCCGCCCAAAATAGTCCACATCCACCATGTTTGGTTTCAAACAGCCTAAACGGCCGCCACAAAAATACGCCGCACAAATCACCGTCAATGGCAAAGAATTGCCCGTAGAAATTACCATCGAACCCCGCCGAGGCTCGCGTTTTAGTATTGGTAAAAAAAAGGTGATGATGCGCCTTATGCAAGGTATTACCAACGAAGGCATACAGCAGGAAATGATCCGTTTGCAACAATGGGTACAGGAAGTATCTGTAAAAAAACCGACGGCTATCGCTCAGTTTGATATAAAAACCTACCATACTGGCCAACAACTTACTGTGGGCAAACGTAGTTATATACTAGAAATCATAGACGAAGACCGCGCCTCCCACACGGCTCGGTTGGTGGGAAATACCATTGCCTTGCGACTAAGCGGAAAAGCCAACCCCAAACAACGCCAAAAAGCGATCCAAACACTGCTTTCGAGGGTGGTTGCCGGCGATTATTATAATGAAGTAGCGGCACGTGTGCATGATATTAACCGCCGCACTTTTAACCGCCCCATCAAAAATATTTACCTTAAACATAACCATTCCAATTGGGGCAGTTGCTCAAGTGGCGGCAATGTCAATTTGTCCACACGTCTGCTTTTTGCACCCGAAATTGTACAAGATTATGTGATTTTACACGAATTGGCGCATTTGGTAGAGATGAACCATTCCGATCAGTTTTGGGCTTTGGTAGAGCGGTATATGCCCAATTATGCGGAAAAAGAACGGTGGTTAAAGGAACATGGGGGCGAATGTAATTTTTAATTTATAAAGGCCAATTTACTTCAAAAGCGAGATTATTAGGTTCGTATTCCACCGTCAAACTAGCCGCATTGATATACAATACGCCGTCTTTTTCCAAGCGGCCATAAGCCTCGTGGATATGCCCAAAAGCCGCAATTTTGACCGAAGGCAATTCAGAAATACGTTCTCGCAAATCCTGACAACCCACCAAACGCCCATCCGTAGTGGTGTCCAAAATGCCATACGGAGGCCCATGCGTCAGTAATATTTGGGTATTTTCGGGTATCATATCCCAGTATTTACGAATTTCGGCACCTCTTTCGCGATTGAAAGCCCAATCATAAAACCAAGGCTGAACAGGGCTACCCCATATCGAAATCCCTTCGATGGTGATCCCTGAATTATTGAGGTAAATCACATTTTCGGGGATGAAGGAAGAGAAAAGGTCGGGTGCTTGTTCGGCAATAAAATCGTGGTTGCCCGCAATAAACACCTTGTAACGGTGCGGCAATCGGCTGAACCAATTTAAAAAATCAATAGTTTCTGGTATTCGTCCGCGTTTGGAAAAATCACCACAATGGAAAATAATATCCCCATCAGGAATATCGATAAAATCGTGGCGGGCATGTGTATCGGAGATAAAAACGAGTTTCATAAAGTACAAAGATTATTGGAGATAATCTATCAAAAAAGCAATTGACGCCGTGCTTTGTCTGCTATTTTGAGGATTCACTGTTTTCAAATACTGCAAACAACCTTTGCGGTCGTGCCGCCTTAAATGGCTCAATGCCAAGTACCACAAAGCCTCCGGTTGTAAAGCGTGATTACTGGTCGCAATGGGTTCCAATAGTGCCTCTGCTTCCTTCATTTTATTGAGTTCCAACAAGCAAATAGCACTAAAAAAACGAGTTTCTGTAGTATATTTTGCTTGTGTATCGCGCTGGAACAAGGGTAACGCTTTTGTATATTGCTTGAGGTTATGGGCAGCGCAAGCCTCGGCAAGTGATGTGTCACCAGGCGACAAAAACTGTGCTTGTGGCAAATTTCGGTATTTGGCATAGAGCCGTTCGTCCATTTGAGGGCGCAGTATCCATACCGTACCGGCCATAACACCCGCTGCGAGTGCTATAACACCAAGCCATTTTATAATATTTTGGCGCAGGCTCATCGTTTTGATTTGAAAAATTCTTTGAGTAAAGCAGCGCATTCTTCTTCTAAAATGCCCATTTCTAAGCGCGTTTTAGGGTGTAAAAGATCTTTTCCCCCATGTAGCATAAAACCGCGCTTATCATCGGTGGCACCATATACCACCCTGCCAAACTGCGCCCACGACAGTGCCCCAGCGCACATCACGCAAGGCTCTAGTGTTACAAAAATTGCACATTCCATGAGGTATTTACTCCCCAAATGATTGGCTGCTGCTGTAAGCGCGAGCATTTCGGCATGAGCGGTTACATCGGTGAGTTGCTCAGTTTGGTTATGTGCCCTTGCAATGATTCGATTATCGCAAACCACAACGGCACCCACAGGTACTTCGCCTATCTCGAAGGCTTTTTTGGCTTCCGCCAAAGCCTGCTGCATGTAATAAGTATCCGAATATACGGTTAGCATAATGCAAAGGAACTAAAAAACTAGAAAACGTTGGCAGAAATCCCAGTTTTTTCAGACCTTTGTTGCTATGTCGGTAAAAAAACAGGTTTTCTATTTGGGACAATACTCAACCATACACCGTTTGTGGGGGTTAGTGGTATTGATTTTGGCGTTCCAATGCCCTGTTTTTGCCCAACCCGATGATGAAAATATTGACGGCAATCTTTTTAGTGTAGATCAAATTTTGGATCAGGCGCGCCACGCGGATTCCGATGTAGAAAAAGAACATTTGGCCAACCAATGCCTAAAAATGTCTTTGGGTGCCTCGCGGATCGAAAGCGGAATAGTACAAGCCAATATCATTTTAGGCGAAGTGGCTGCGCGTGGAGGACGGATCGAAAAGGCATTAAGCCATTTTTTAGAAGCAGAAAACCGTTCAATAAATGGCAACAACTTGCAATATCTGCCCGTTATTTATGCCGCAATGGGGGATCTGTTCTACAGCCAAAAACTATACGATAATGCCATTCGTTTTTATAAAATAGTCGTTCAAAAAAAGCCTTCCGATCTTGTTTTTATTGAAAAACTTGCCGATTCTTATATGTTTAGTGTAAAGAAGGCAACCAGTAAAAACAGTATTTTTAATATCACAACGGGTATTAATAACGCTGGTGGTGATAGCGAATATAGCCTTGACCAATCTAATGCCCCAAGTACACCGATTGCGGGCGGTAAGGACATCAATAAACTCAGGTTTGACAGTGCAGAATTCCTTTATAAAATATTGATCGGTCGATATAATGAAGAGGGCAACAATGCGCATTTGATTCAGGTGTATCAAAAATTGGCTTCCGCTTACGAACAGCAAGGGAACGTAGGCAAACAATTGCTGTATTATACGCGTATTGAGGCGATTGTGGGGAAATTTGGCAAACCCTTCGAGCGGGGCCGATTGTATAATAACCTCGGTAAAGTACATGCAAGCCAAGGACGTTATGCAGAAGCACTCGACAATTTTAAAAAAACAGAAATACAATGCCAATTTGCGGCCATAGAACCCAATAAGCCCTGCGAAAACGAGGAATTATTGTATATTAATATGGGCATTGCGCTGCATAATACGGGTAAAACCAAGGATGGATTGGCTTATCTTTTCCGTGCTATCGCGGTTTTGAAGGCTCGCAATGACCAAGTTGCGCTGGCCAGTTTGGAGCATATTATCGCTACTGTTTATTTCAATGTAGAAGACCGCTATAATGCGCTTGCACACAATGAAGCCGCCATTACTTATGCTAAAGCAACCAACGAAATAGAGGTTTTGAGTAGGTCTTATCGCACCGCTTCCCAAATTTACCAAGACCTTTACGATTTTGAAAAGGCATTTGAATATTATAATAATTACCTTGAATTATCGGATAAAATAAGGCTGGACGAGCAACGCCGCGAACTGGTACTTTCCGAACGCAGCAGCCAACTCCGTGCAGCAGAAAGCGAGATTAAATATTTGATTGTTCAAAAGGAAATCCGAGAAAAAGATTTAGAACAATCGCGCCAACGTCAATTGGCCTTAGAAAAAGATAACCAATTGCTGGCCGCAGATGCGCGAAAAAAAGAGTTGGATGTAAAACTCTTGCAACAAAGCAAAAAAACGGATTCTTTAAGTTTTCAGGTGAAAATAGCCATGGCAATGGAGGCCGATCAAAAGCTACGCACTGCTGCACGCGAACTGGAAATTCAAAAGAAAAATGCTGAATTGTCCAATTATGAGCAACAAGCGGCTATTGATGAAGCCGAAAAACTAGCCAGCGATCAAAAAGTAGCACTACTTAATCGAGAAAAGGAATTATCGGATTTGCAACTTTCTGCCAATCGCAATTTTCAGAAAAACACCTATATTTTGGGTAGTCTGGGCGGATTAATGCTCTTTTTAATGGGGATTGGGTGGTGGTATGCCCGCCGAACAGGCCGTAGGTTGCGCCTGCAAAACCAAAAAATTGAAGCACAAAAGAACCAAATCGAAACGGAACGAGGTAAAAGCGACCGATTATTGCGCAATATATTACCCGATGAGATCGCAGAGGAGCTCAAAACGCGGGGCCATGCAGACCCTAAACTTTACGATTCCGCAACGGTACTTTTCACCGATTTTGTCAATTTTACCAAATTGTCATCCAGTATGCAGCCCGAAAAGATCATTAGCGAATTGGACGAATGCTTTTTGGCTTTTGATGAAATTATTGAAAAACACGGACTGGAAAAAATAAAAACAATCGGTGATGCCTTTATGTGTGCCGGTGGATTGCCAGTAACCAATACCACCCATGCCTCGGATGCGGTTCGTGCCGCCATTGAAATCAATAATTGGATGAAAAAGCGCAATGCCGAAAAGCCCGATGCTATTTTCCGCGAAATGCGGGTGGGTATCCATACTGGCTCCGTGGTAGCAGGTGTTATCGGTAAAAATAAATTCGCCTATGATATTTGGGGCGATGCCGTGAATCTTGCCTCGAGGCTAGAAGAGCAGGGCGAAAATGGTCAAGTGAATATTTCCCAAACGACCTACGAAGCCATTAAGGATCAATTTGAGTGTACTTGGCGTGGTAAGCGCGAGGTGCATAACAAGGGATTAGTGGATATGTACTTTGTTACCGGGGCGAAATAAATTTCTAATATTTGAATATCAGCAAGGGGTTCACCTGTTCGGATACTTGTAACTACCCCAGAAATTTGGGTTGTTTTTGAGCAGGCAACTAAACATAGCATAAGGCAATAGAAGAAAAATCGCATAAATATAGTGTGTTAAAAGGTTAGATGCAAAATTAGGGATCGATATGCTAAATAAGGTGGTAGAAAGTAGTAGTTCTTTGTCGAATTTATGCATAGAGCAATATAAAACGTGTTATCATATCAAAGAGTACACTTTTTAAATATAAAAACAATGTTATGCACTTGAAAATTTCAAAATGTAAGAGTTTCGTGCAATAATGCTCACTTCCTACTTTTTTTCGCCAAAAAAAAGTACTTGCAAATTGATAGTTTATACTCATATAGCCACCTGTTTTCTACGAACCTTACTGATAGAACCCTACAGAACAACAAACTGTTTCGCCATAATACCTGATTTTGTCCTCACCCGAGCAATATAAACACCTGCTGACCAATCCGATATTGGGAAAACATGCCGCCCATTACTAAATTTTGCACTATAAACAAGCCTTCCACCTATATCAAATATATACATATCACCATCTTGCTCGCTGGTGTGGCACGAAGTAATTTCTGCTGTTCGATCATAAGTATTTTGCCCGAAAATAGTCAGTTGGCAATCTTCTGTTACGCCACTTGGAGTATTGTAAGAAACTGGTTCTTCTTGGTACGAAAACACCCATTTATGCTCTTTTTTGTAATCTCCCCCAAAATCTAATTGGAGTTCTTTTATAATTTCGCTGATTAATCCAGTACCACTATCCCTTGCATAAGTAAATAATGCAGAGCTATCCGGCGAGCCATTAAAACTATATTTATAATCCCATCTAGTATCTAAAGGTACCCATTCGTCATCACAATGCAAAACAGCAGATTTTGTGTTAGTTAAAGTAGGCGTAAATTGAATTAAGGTATCATAGGAAATGCCTATTTCGTAAGCACTATCGTCACGTATCAGCTCGTATTGATGAGCGAATGTCCACACAAGTAAACTGTCCATAACCAAATACGGTCTATTGATTATTTTCCTATAAGA
>JBEAVK010000350.1:0-12071 GCA_041160955.1 Bacteroidota bacterium | reverse complement strand
GGGGTATTTTTTGGGTAAATTATCCAGCGAACTAGATGCTTAGGGTTTCAAATAAAGGCTCGGATAATAAAAATTAAAAATTTATAGTATTGGGTTTTGCAAATATTTATTAATGGTTAGCGTAACCACTTTTTTCCGAGAAGAATCGGATCTTTGGAGAAGTACAGAGGTATTGGGACTCGAAAACAGTGTTTTGCTCAAGTCTGTTCAATTGAGTTTAGCGATGGATGAGATTTATAAAAAAGTCAATATTTTGGTATAGTTTTTTTTGAGAAGATTCGTTTCACTCCTCACATTCAAATTTAGCAGTACCCCAAAAAGCAATAGCAAAACCAGTATAAGAGGTAATGTTACTCACTAAGAGCACATAACAATCATCGACTTCTGTGTCCAATGGTTTTAAACAGTTATTATAGCCTTTAAAGAATCCGGGACCTTCTTCGGTATCTTTATCTCCTTCAAGTAGTCCAGTCATGCCCAAACCATCTGGCCCTCCCGAGGACATACACCGTATTTCTTTTTTCTTTCCCGTGAAACTACCTTTTTCTTTGTATTTAAACACCACGAAATCAATATCGTCCAAAGAATCTAATGGATTGATCACAAATATAACTTTACCAGCTTCCTTTATTCTAAACTTAAGCCAAGTCGAGTTCGTTTCGGCATTTCCTCTGGATTGACCATCAAGAAAACATCCAATATGCAATGCTTCTTTAGTGTTTTTCCCTTCTCCATGACACTTATTAAAAACATACTCCGATTTATGGCAGATCATTGCAGCCGAGTCACAATCTGCGTATTTTTGAGCAAATAGGCCAACTGAAAAAGCGAAAAAAAGGGAATCAAAAAGGTTGTTTTATCTCTCATTTTAAAAAATTGCTTTATGGAAACAAGGTACGACTAATTTTTTGGTGGGCAAAATGTATTTGGGGCATATAGATCATGCACTCAAATAATCAAATCTATGACTCCGCAGAAGTCCAACATTTGTAAGGGCTTTAGCCTGAGCGGCTCGTATCGCACAAAATGTGTGGGTGGACTATTTTACAACAAATGTTGGACTTCTCCGAAGTCGTGGATCAGATCTTATTATTAGAGTATCTAACAAAATAGAGTCAAAGCATTGAAAAAGGCTGCTTAATCGTATTTATACTGAGCGTTGTTAGGTTTTGTGCATAGATTTACGGGGTACAGTAGGATTTCCATGCACAAAATCTACAGAGCCGAAGTGTAAGTGTTAACATTAATGAGGAAATCCAGCATTAATTTAGAATAAAAAAAATGTCAGGCTCAGATTTTGTCACATACTCAATTCTATATAATGTCTAATAGGTAAGTTTTTTGTCTTTCCCATTTACCAGAAGCCGGAAATGTCTGATATTGCATGGTTTCAAATGTATATTCGCCTAAATAATAGTTGTCCATCCAGTTTTGATATTCGGCCATTGGCAATAAATGTTGCTCATCCATAAACAATGTTGTTTTGTAATTCGCATATTGTGCTTCCGAAAAAAAAGAAATATTTGATTGATTATCAAGCAGGTACGATTGCTTTAATACGCCAATAATCTGTTTGATGACCGAAGTATCGTTTACGTTTTGAGGCGATATGACGACAAAAATACGCTTTATCTTGCTTTCGAACGTATCAACACCTGCAATTTCAAATATGTCTGATTTGATATTGCCAAGTAAGGGCAAACCGCTGTACTGCTGTGTCTGCCGTATTCCATCTGTGTCTGCAATTGTCTCGATATTTTTTTTACGGTCGGAACACGCTGCCAAAAATAATATCGCAATAAATAAGTATCGTTTCATATTTTATTGGTGAGTGCCAAAGATATGGAGTCAGATCAGTTTTCGCCGATAAATATCTTCCACCTTGCCTTTTAGTATGTCGATTAGTTCTGTTTGCATGTAATCCTCATTTCAAAATAACCTCCGCACTACTCCTAGTTTTTATAATAAATCGATTCGTCAGTTCCATCTCACCCAGAAACTTACAATCAAATTTAATGATATGTTTTCCTGATTTCAGACTAGGAATTGCTTGTTTTAAGGCAATGTCCTTTACAAATCCACCTTTTTTATCGTATAGTTTAAGACCAGTTCCATCGCAAACCACCGAATTGCCAGCCTCATATTCCCCCGGTAGTTCCAAATTAAAATACCCATCCAATTCCAGCCTCGGATTACTGATGCTACCTTCCTTACTCATTATTGTCAATGTAAAATTCAGCGGTTGTTCTACCTCATTATGCGTAAATTCCCATTGTGAAAAAGTGGGTTCTCCCGGTTGCAGATCTTTTTTCTGATGCTCAAATTTGTATTTTTTAAACGGATATAGTTTCCATCCTTGATCGCTTTTTTCGAGATGAAAATCGTTTTCCGGATTTTTCAGACGAGCAATTTGATCGGCAGAGAAAATTTTAGATCGGTAGGCTTCCTGCCAAAGTTTTATTAAAGCAAGTAATTGAGCCGTATTCGGATTTTTTTGAAGGCTTTTGTAGCGCGCTACCAACGCAAAACCAGCGTTATAGCCCGCAGCACGGGCCATCATCCATTCGATATCTTCGGTGGTAGTAGTGCCAGAAAGTAAAAACCAACCCAACATATTGGGCATATAATTGCGTTCCAAAAAGGGCTGATTTTCCAAACGATAATCGCCTTGAGACTCCCTAAATCCGCCGTACCAAGGCTCTCCCCAGTTCCAATAGTGGCATAAGTGCCAGTAATAATGATAGGAACGGCTCGTACCATTGACCAAGGTATGTTTGGTATCTTTGATTACTTTATCTGCAAAAATTTGCATACCATAGTCGCCTTCTCCTGCCGACAAACAACCTTCATGCCCATCAAAATCCATGTGCGATACACCAGTTTCGCTAAAAAAACGCCCCAAATTTCCGGCTATTTCTTGTTGTAATTCAATATTGGGAAACAATGTATTATACGGATAATCGAACAACATACCAGCCGTTGCACCTTTGAGATGGCTAGCGGCTGTTGTTCCATACATCCCGCGCTGACAATCTAATAAGCGATAAGGCGCTTCCTCCGAAACGGCCCTAAACCGTATGATTTCATCTCCGATTTTTACGGCATGCAGCGTACTAGAGGCTATATTTTTAAAATATTGGTCGGAAACAACGGGTATTTCGGTAGCAGCCGCACTTATTTGCTCGCTCAAAACCGATGTGCCTGTCACGGAAAGGCGTGGATCGGGGATTGGCGTAACATAAGGATCATTGGTATTGATAAAAGTACTTAATGTATGCGTACCAATGCGGATGCCTTTTTTCTGGGCTTTGTCCACGCATGTTTTCATGCCTGCTATTCCATTCGGAAACGCAGTGGAATCCAAGATAAAATGCCCCCAAGATTGAAAAGGACCTTCATGGTAAAGCGAAACCAAACCCGCTTGCTGGGTATAATCCAACATGGCATCCACGGTTTGCTCATCAAAATCCGCAATTAAATAGGCGCTACCGGTTTCGGGCGACTGTTTGAACCAAACACCATTAATCAGTGCGTGTGGAAGATCTTCTGCCACTTCAATGGCGCCAAGACGCGTTAACACTTCGGACTCCACACAGCCAAATAGCGCTATTTTAGAACCCAGCGTTGTTTCGTTTGGAATGGCTTTTACGGGCATTTCCGGGCGACCCCAAACCGTTAGTTTTCTATCTTTGGAACGATCCAAACTAAAGGCTTGCAAACTACTGCCATAAGGTTGTGGTCGTGCTGTGGAGCCTCGTTCTTCATTGGCTCCTTCCGAGTTATTCAAAACACCACCGATGGTTTTGGGATTTAAAGATTGTAACCCGATCGCATAAGCACCATCACGCACAACCCCTACCACTTCACCAATCGTTTTGTTGATGATGGTCGGATAAGGGCCCCACACTACTGCGTTTACCTTGTCGTTCTTACTTAATTTAATTAATTCAAAGGTAATATGCGTGTTTTTTTGAATTACTTTTATTTGAGCCGTAATTTGAACAGGCTGATAAAAAAGCAAAATGATGCCCGATTTGAAACTAGCCCTATTGGGTACATACCAGGTGCTATCGACCCGAATTTGCAACAAAGGGGCTTTTTCGCCTATTGCCAGATAATTTTTTTGTGAAGCAGCACCCGACAAAGCAATCAATTGCCCCTGAGTGGACAGGTCGAGGTTCAATCCCTCACTTTTGAAACTGATCAGTTGTGCCGAAACACTCAAGGATTGGAGAAAAAGGATACAAACGAGGGTAACTATTTTTTTCATATATTAGTGCGATTTGCCAAATAACTTAGCGTGGCTTTCTTATAAAAATTTCAGGTGCAGCGCACCGTATATTTGTAGCAAAATAAGCGGCACACCGAGTGCTATAACCGCAGTGTGCCGCTTTCATCTTGTTCCCTTATTTTAACCTCATTCCTTACTTCCTTACGCTAGTTCTTGTTCTCCTGAACATTTGTTATTTTGGCTTGGAACAAGGACGAAGGGCTAAAACTTGGGTCTGGGAAAAGTGGGGTCAGCGTATTTGGGCGCATTTTAGCATCAAAAAGCAATTTGACCCCTTCTTTTTCAAATTCCTTTGGCAATAATTCATCGGGAATCAGAAAAATAACGGAATCAGTAGTGCCTTTAATACTGGTTTTGATCCCAATGCGGTCAAAACAATCCAACCGAAGCGTTTCGCCTTCATACTCTGGAACAGTAACCGTGTCTTTGCCGCAAGCAATCAAAAGCGAAATCATGCATACGAGCATGGCAAAAAAAATGTTTTTCATACTTAAATTTAGTTAAAATGTAATGCCATTTAAGACGAAGGTTATGCTGCAATAGTTGGGTTCAAGGGCTTTAGTTGGCAAAGTTACGAAAAAAATGACAACTTATGCTTTATGGGAGTAACCATCCCGCAGCCACCCAAATTCCCGTAGGGAATGTATGTTTATAGGGTGGAATGGAAAAACGGGTTCAATTCCCGTAGGGAATATATGTTCTTTGTGCGTTTTTTACATAAAATCCCTACGGGATTTGAACGCGTGAGCCTTATTTAGCCTAGAAACATATATTTCCTACGGGAATTGAACCCCGTTTCCCTTTTCACCTGGATAGTTCCTTACGAAAGCAGGGTTTTCTTATACAAACGGCAGCGCCGCGTGATATTTATAACTTTATAATTTTCTGGACCTCCATTGCGCCGCTATTATCGCCTATTTCAATAAAATAAAACCCTTTGGGGACTGCTTTTAAATCTATCGTAAGTACTTCGGTATCGTTGTCCGCTGTATTAAAATGTTGTAGTAAAACCGCTTGACCAAGTGCATCATATACCTTTACGGTTAATTTATTGCTGCGTAATTGGGCAATATTGATATTTAATGTTTCCGCAACAGGGTTCGGATAGACGCTAAATTCCTTGCCTTCAAATACCGTTTCGTCGCTTACCGGACTACAAATGCCCGGCAAATTACTATCCATCCAGTTTAGCCGCGCTGTGATCCACTGCTTTGTATTGTCCAGTTCTTCGGTATAGGTGTCCGCCAGCGGTGCCGGATTAGGCCAAACATAAGTACCCAAAATAGGCCATTGCCTAAAATGGCGCTCTTTCGATGCCCCTAAATAATTGGCAATAGAGTCCATTTTATTAAAAATATAAGCCGTATCAAACACCGTGGAGCGCAACTCTATCCACCGGCACTTCATACGGTTTTTATAGGCTGCATCTTGCATAAACCGTTTCCACCAAAAAGACATATCGGTTTGACATACATCATTTTTTCGGTAAATCCATCCGTCGGCTAAGTCACCGGTACAGTAATCCGCATTGCGCCAAGCGAGGTTATAATCCCAGTTTGGCCCCATTTGCAACTTGCCGCCGTTGCTGTTTTTGTCCTTAAAGAAGAAGGTGGACAAGGTGTAGGCATCTACATTTTTGGTGAGTTCATTTAATAAAAAATAATCAATAAAAGCGTCTTCGTCGGCGTATTTGCGCCACCCAGTCAGTGGATCTTTGAATGTTGGTGATGCCAATGCCCTTTCAAAACTATCCACATATTGCTGAATATAATTGAACTGAATAGGTAATATATTTTCAGGTTTTGGATAAATACACTGGTAAACTATCTCGTTTGAATATACATTGGTCTGGTCGGGTTTAAAATTAGAAACCCATGAAGGCCCCGAAACACGATCAATTTTTACAATATAGCCACCTGTTAATTCATCCCCAATCGTATCAACAGGTGTCATTTTTGCGATGTTCAAACGATCTTTACCTCGCTTTATATTTTCTGTCAATTCATAAATACCTTGGTATTCTCCATTCAAAATAACTTCGCAAAACCTGCCTTTTATCGCCCAACGGTTCATATCATTACTAAGATCGTAGGTGAGGCGATTCCGCATTAGGCTTTTATCGGTATAAGGTGCGTATAAAATCCAGTCGTTATCGGCAGCCATACCCAGTAAACCGATATCCAGATTATTACCAAGGCTATCGCGGGTTTCAAAAGAGTATTGTTTTTGAGGAAAACCTGCCGAACTGGAACCGCGCACTTCTATACCAATCCATCCATTATAAACATTAAATGAATCGGTAACGCGATTGATAGCGCCAATACCGTTATCAATAATGCCCATTTCCGCCATAATTTTCGTATCACCGGGAATGCCCTGCCCATTTGTTTTTAAAATGACCAATGGAATATTCGTTTCAGTTACAAAATACGCCAATGCTGGCGTGTTACCAAAAGTGATACTCCAGTCCTGCAAATCGCCCATATCCACAAAGGCATAGTTATCATAAATGTGCAATGTCCATATTCCGTTTGGGTTTTGGCCGTTGTTGACGATACCCAGTTGCCCTTGAGGGTTGTAAGTGCCCGTAAATGGGGGAGAACCTTGTCCGATGGGTGTCGTAGCAAAATGATTAAAGCAAGTACCGGTATAGTTATCACCATCGCCGCCATTACTGACCGATAAACGAACCTGCTGGCCATCGGGGGCAATTAAATAAAACTCAAGATCCGCATTATACGTATGTGTTGCATTGATACAAACCGTTTCAATACCAAAGTTTAGGGTATCAATAGTATTGGGTAGCCCCGAAACTTCGATGAAGTAATCTACGCTATTGCCATCGTCAGGAATGGGGCCGCCTGCACCGTTAAAGGTTTGTGCCGATAATACATGATGACATGCGAGGAAACATAAAATAAGATTTTTTTTTAAAGTACAAAAATTCATAGTTGTTGTTAGTTATTTATTTTATCTCATTCCTAATTGATTTGTTACTGGGTATAATTGATAAAATCAATGTCCAAATAATCGCTTAACGTTGGATCAACTGCTCGTATTTCACCTGTTGTTTTATTTTTAATGGTCACAAAATCGTGGTCTGCAAAAAATGGTGCATTGGAGTATTGGTGCACATTTGTCCCAAGAAAATAGAGTTGTCCAATATGAGGTTTTGCTTCCCAATGGTTGCCAAGGTTATACTTTTTTAAAAGATAATTGCATGTTGTTGCAAAAAAAGCCGCATAACCGACACAATGAGCGGCCTTGGAATATACGAGTTGGTTAGGATCAATGGCATTTTGGGTGGCTGTAAAGTGTAGTTGCTTTGAGGTGATGGAAAGCCCAAGTTGGATGATTTGCGCTATGTCCAGGTCAGTTTGTTTGTTCGCACTTGTTTCAATATAGTTGATAAGTTGATCGTCTGTTGCCACATAATTCGTCCTTACTCCAGCCGAATGATACCTTACTAAATGTCGGTACAACCACCCACGAAACACCAGTCCGAATGTCGTTAGCATTATGATGATTAGTATTATCCGTTGGATGAATTTCATAGATGAATTATTGATGGAAAAATATTTCCTTTTTGATAATAGCCTTACTTCACCAAAAACACCCGCGCTCCTTTCAACTGCTTTTCTTCCTCCAAGGGTAAAAGATCTTCTTGATCTGTTTGGATAAAATGGCTGTTATCCGGTTGTGCCACAATACTCAAATAGGTCAATACCTCCGCTAATCCTTCGCTAACAGGGTGTTTTTTGACCAATTCCGCCAAGGTCATTTGCCCAAATTCATCCAATGCAGCCGTAATTTGTGCTTGTAAACGTTGCGCAATCAATTCTTCGCGTTCCAATTCAAAATCGGGACGAGATTCGGTCATGGCTTGCGGCATAGAGAACCGCACATTAGCCTCTTCTTGGTGCGTCCGCAGGGTACGTTCTAGTGGCAATTGTATATCGGCACGATCGGTATCTATTTCCCATACAATGGCCGTTGGGTCAATAGGTTGGCTCAGTAGTTCGGGACTCAAAACGGCTGCTTTTATGGCAGCAATCCGCTCTTTGAGTAATTTACGATCATGGGTAGCATTTTCGGTAACCAGTCGTGAAATACGATCGGCAATACGGCGATTGGCTTCCAGCACGGGTTTGGCTTCTTCCAACAAATGCTTGTGGAGGCGGGTCATTAGCCGATCATTGGGGTGTGGAATTTTGTGTATTTCCAACACTTCAATCAACGCCTGCACATTGTCGGCAAATTGTTTTTGGCGCATAGGATCGCGCAATTCCTCAAAAAAAGCATTAAAACTCACCCCCTGCGCTGTCCGGTCAAGTTCGTCGCGGGCATCGAGCATATTACCCAATAATGCACCTTTTGTGCCTTCTTGTGCGGCTTGTCGGCGCAAAATATCGGTACGAATACGTTCAAAATTACTTTCCACCACTTTAAAATCGGTAGAAAGTGCGCGCAATTGCTCCAATAATCCGTCGTATTCTTCTTGTACACGCACGGCATCAAAGGGGCGATAAGGGGCTTTACCTGCCCGTATATCGGTAATTTCTTGTTTCAGGAAAACCTGTTTTTCTTCCAATTCCTCGATGCGTTCGGCATCGGTTTTTTCGCGGCTGTTCTCCACCACGCGTTTTATTTTTTCAAAAATATCATCAAGTCGGGAGCGGGCACCTGCAAATTCCTTTTGTTCGAGGTTCTCGAGCCATTGCCAAGCGCGGGTAACATGCTCGGTCAGGCTGTATTCATATCGACCTTCGGCATTATTATCACCTCGGAGGTAGCGTTTATCGCGGCTTTCCCAGTCGCGGAGGAGTGCTTTGGCGCGGTTGCGGAATTTATCAAATAGATTGGCGTTGGGTTCAGTTGGTTCCAATTCGTCCAAACTATCCTCGTCGTGGGTTTGATCCAGGTAATCGGCCAGTAAATTGGTCAATTCTTCTTGCCCAATACTCTTCCTGCCATCGGAGTAAGCAGATTGCAGGAAATCCAGTATCATCACGGCTTTATTGTCGCGTAAAAGTTGGAGGGCGTTGGCCTGCTGGAAAAGGCGATCAATTGTATTGGATTTCATACAGACAAAGGTAGGAAGGATGTTCAAAAAATAATGTATTCTTGCAGAATGGTGTAAAAAAAATGGTGAATAAGCAGGGTATCTTACCCCAACTCATTCACCATCTGATCTGTGATTGAATACTACAAGATAATTGAATACCCTGTAACATTACTTATCGACTGACTACCAGCGATCGCCGCCGCCGCCGCCGCGTCCACCACGGTCGCCGCCGCCGCCGCTATAACCGCCGCCACCGCCACGGTTACCGCCGCCGCCACCGCCGCCACGGTTTCCACCGCCGCCGCCATAACCGCCACCGCCGCCACGGTTTCCACCGCCGCCGCCGTAACCGCCGCCACCGCCACGGTTACCGCCGCCGAAGCCGCCGCCACCGCCACGATTGCCACCGCCACCTGCTGGGCGATTTTCGCGTGGTTCTGCTTGTTTAACTACGATTGTACGACCATCGAACTCGGACTCGTCCATTGCTTCGATTGCCTTTTGGGCTTCTTCGTCGTTTGGCATTTCTACAAAACCAAAGCCTTTTGAACGGCCTGTGAATTTGTCAAATGCGATAGAGCAAGAAGATACTGCGCCAAACTCTTCAAAAGCTGCTTGAAGATCTTCTTGAGCAGTGTCATAATTTAATTTTGCTACAAAAATGTTCATTGAAAAAAAATGAAAGTGAAAAATAATAATACAAGTAATGCTATTGTAGCAAAAAATTTATGGCAAAATTAAACTTGACATGTGAATGCTTGCTAGACAAACGATACCCTTGAACGCCACAAAGTTAGGCATTTCTTTTTAGTAATTGGAAAAAAATGTTACTAGATAGTAAAAAAACACCAATTTTTTATTATTTTTTCTTGTTTTTTGTATAATTTACCAAAAAAAATATGGATTACTTAATGATGCGACCACAAAAAACGGCTTAATTCTCCTTATAATGATTTAATTCAATACACCATTATTTTAAAAAAATATCGTTGGGTAGCCTTATTTATGGTAATATAATTGATGCCTTTGGGTAGTGCTTTATGCTCCAATATACCCTACTTTATCAAAATAAAATCCTCCTATTTCCTAGGTAAAAAACTCATATTCACTTCGCCTGAAATACCCGAAATAGGTCTTATTACAAAATCCGAGGGGCTTTTATCTCGTTTAATAACCATTTTTCATCAGCAATAAAATGTTTATAATCTGCTAAAACCTTTGCCTTTAGGATTTCTAAAGCATTACGATCTTCCGGCGGAAACGTCTTTTCCTTTTTAATCAAATACTGCAATATTTGAAAACAGAGGTTAATTTGCCCTGATATAATCAAATTGTCCAGCATACCCTCTTCTTTTTCTTCGTTTGTAAACCACAGCGCCGTTGGCATCGTTGCTGCTTTTTGTAAGGTGGACAATATTTGAGGAGAAGGAAGCGGTAGGTCTTTTGCTGTTTTGTAATCGGTGAATAAACTATAAATATTATTACTGATTACAATGTTTTTCCAAATTTCACTTTCGTATAAACTACTGACTTGCAATTTCCTTATACGACTCATAAAAGTATTTTCCAAAATATCACTCAAGGAAAAAAGCCGTACTGCAATTAAATTCCATAAAATAGACAGCGGTGTTCTTTTTAGGATACTGAGGTGTTTGAGGATCTCGGGTGTTTCGTGCTCTGACCCCAACTCCTGCGCAACAGCACGGTTAATCGCCCTAAAAACCATAAAAAATGCGAATAAAATCAAGGAACTAAAGGTAGTGACCAGTGCAGACAAGATCAGTAAAACCTGGTATGAATTCCAAAAAGCAACGATACCTACTATTCCTAGTGCCGCTATAACGGCCAAAAGTACACGTAACCCTTTGTAAGTCAGTTCACCAATCAAACCAGGCTTTATGGTAGCAGGGAACTGGAAAGGTTGGGCATTTCGGCTAGAAACATCCGAAACAATATAAGTACCAATATCTTTTTTACCTTCAAGTTCAACACTTTCTATACCTTGATTATCGAGTATGCCGCCGTCCATAAGTGCGATATTTTTGGGATAATTTTGGGATTTCCAGTATTCCGCCAATGTTGAATTTTTCTCCTGTATAAAGTCTTGAGGAAATGCAAGAGGTTCAAATCCACCTGGAAAACAAGAAGAAGCGGCCATAATATCTCCCAAACGGATTTCGGCGGCTGCGGCTACATCAATATTCATTTTCCCATTACCCATCTTTCCTGTTTTTTGGAATCGGAATGGCAAAGTATTGTATAAGTCGGTAGCATTGAAACAAAATTCATCTAAATGCCCTAAATTATTGCCTTTAAGCAGGAGTGCTAAATGTTGATTATCACAAAATTTCGCCTGATAAATCTCAGAAAAAGCATTGATCAAATTTTTGTTTTTTTCCTGCGCATTCCATTTTGAGCTGTGGTTGACCTTTTTCAAGGCTTCTTCCACTAAATCATCTTCTTGTAATAAATAATATAACTTGTCAAAGCAGGTTTTAAAATCGTTACCCTGCGCTAGTGTCAATACATAACTCACTCCTGTAAAAGTACCACCCGAAATGGTGGAAATAAGTTTGACATTTTGCAACAAAGTTGTTTCTTCGTAATCCACATGATTCAAATAGGATAAGACACCAAGATGAAATGCAGTGGCGCGATATCCGCCGCCAGATAAAGAAATAGCAATACTTTTAAATGGGCTTGACATGGTTGTAA